>DATNNK010000347.1:0-2692 GCA_035601875.1 Casimicrobiaceae bacterium
GGTGTATGGAAATGACCTGATGGACCCCGCGGTCGGGCGCCGCTTCCGGCGCACGATACTGGCGCAGGGAAGCCAGCAGAAGGCGGCGCAGATGGTTCACGAGTTTCTCGGCCGCGAACCGTCCAATGCTGCGTTCCTGGCCGAGATCACGGGCACACGGACCGCTACCCAGCCTTCGCACTGAGGGCCGGACCGGCCGCGGATGCAGCAGAAAAGGAGAAGACCATGACCGCCTATATTGTCAGACGGCTGTGGCAGATGATCCCGACCTTGCTCGGCGTGATTCTGCTGGTGTTCATTCTTTTCAACTGGGTCGGCGGCGATCCAGCCTACGTGCTCGCGGGCAAAATCTCCAGCGCCGAGCAGATCGAAAACATCCGTCGGCAGCTCGGTGTCGATCAGCCCTACATCGTGCAGCTGGGAATTTTCATCAAGCAGGTGCTCACGGGCGACTTCGGCGCGAGCTGGAGCACCAATGAAGCGGTCTCGCACATCATGGCGACGCGTCTGGGCCCGTCGCTGACGGTGCTGGTCCCGCTATTGATCATCAGCACGCTGGTGGCGATCGGCCTGGCGCTGGGCGTCGCTTATGTACGAGGCTCGCTGACCGACCGCGCGGTGATGATCGTCTGCACTGTCGGCCTGTCGATATCGATCCTCGTCTACATCATCGTCTTCCAGTATTTCTTCGCCTACAAGCTTGGCTGGTTCCCGGTGCAGGGTTGGGGCGACAGCTTTTGGCAAAACCTCGTGGTGTATGCGTCGCTCCCCATCCTCATCGGGCTCGTCGTCAGCATCGCGCCCGACCTGCGGCTGTTCCGCACTTTCGTGCTCGACGAGATCAACGCCGATTACGTCCGCACGGCGCGCGCCAAGGGATTGTCCGAAAACCGGATCATGTGGGTGCACGTGCTGCGCAACGCTTCGATTCCGATCATCACGCACGTCATGGCACAGCTTCCGGGACTGCTTATCGGCGCCTTTCTGATCGAGCGTTTTTTCTCGATTCCTGGCATCGGCCGCGAAGTGATCCTGGCGGTCGAGCGGAGCGACTTTCCGGTGATCAAGGCGATCACCGTCTACGTCGCCGTTGCCACCATGATTTTCACGCTTCTCGCCGACCTGATGTACAAGGCCGTCGACCCGCGCGTGCAGCTCAAGTAGGAGGCTCTCGATGCCCTACGACAAGCCGCACGCCGTTTCCCCGGGTCTCTGGGCGCTCGCCTGGCGACGCTTGAGGGCCGATGGGGTGGCGATGGTCTCGCTCGCGATCGTCGCCGCGTTCTTGTTGCTCATGGTGCTTTCAGGCACCGGGCTGATCGCCAAAGACTGGTCCAGGGAAGTCGGCGTCAACTACGCGCCGCCCTCGTTCGTCGGTGCCGACGCCGAGACTCCCGGCAACGCAGCCGCGCCAACCGCCTCATCGGCGAGCAGCGCCGAAAGCGAAGCGCCGACCGAGCTTCCGGTCGAGGATCCGCTGGCCGAGGCGCTGGCTGCGATTCGTGGGGAAACGCGCGGCGAAACGCAGAAATCCGCGACCGGCGTCCCTTCCGCCGACTCGGCGAGTGTCGATCCCCTGGCCGACGTCATGGCCGATATTCGCGCCAAGGGCTCCAAAGCCGAAGCGGTCGAAGCGCGCGCGGCAACGCTTCCGTTCGGCGGCGACAAGTGGGGCCGGGATGTGCTGAAGAAAGTCATCAAGGGCTCCGAGACCTCGATCTTCGTCGGTTTGGCCGCGGCGGTCGTGGCGACGTTTCTCGGCACCTTGTTCGGCGCCATCGCCGGCTACTATGGCCGCTGGCTCGACGATATTTTCAACTGGTTCTACAGCGTTTTTACGGCGATACCGTATCTGCTGCTGATTCTCGCCGTCGCCGCGGTACTGCAGCAGAAAGGAATGTTCACCATCATCCTGATTCTCGGGCTGACCGGGTGGACCGGCTGCTTCCGGCTGATTCGCGGCGAATATCTGAAGCACAAGGGCCGCGAATATGTTCAGGCGGCGGACGCGATCGGCGCGTCGAACGCGCGGCGGATGTTCGTGCATATCTTCCCGAACATCAGCCACGTGGTGCTGGTACAGCTTTCGATACTGGTGGTTGCGTTCATCAAGTCGGAAGTCATCCTTTCCTTCCTGGGTTTCGGCGTCCCGGTCGACGTCGTGTCCTGGGGATCGATGCTCAACGAGGCGCAAAACGAGCTGATCCTGGGCAAGTGGTGGCAGCTCGCGGCAGCGGGGACGGCGATGGCGTTGCTGGTCACCGCGTTCAGCCTGTTCACCGACGCGCTGCGCGACGCACTCGATCCTAAGTTGAAATAGTGCGTTAGCGCGCATCCGGCCCTTAAGCTGAGCGAAGGATCTCCACAACAAGATGGAAACTCTTCTCACCGTCCGCAACCTGCGGGTCAACTTCCGCCTGGACAAGCACACTGCCTTCGAAGCGGTGAAGGGCATCAGCTTCGACATTCCGACCAACTCCACCGTCGCCCTGGTCGGCGAATCGGGCAGCGGCAAGTCGGTCACATCGCTTTCGATCCTCGGCTTGCTGCCCAAGGAAAATGCGACCGTTCTTCTCGGCAGCGAGATCATGTACGGCGGTCGCAACCTGCTCGAGCTGGATCAGCCCGAGCTGCGGCGGTTGCGCGGCGCCGACATCTCGATGATCTTCCAGGAGCCGATGACGTCGTTGAA
>DATNNK010000348.1:0-2230 GCA_035601875.1 Casimicrobiaceae bacterium
AGCCTGGATCGGAGCCTTGCCCCGACTCGCCGAATAGCGTAAGTTATTCATCGACGCTGGGGGTCCTTTCCGCGATGCGGAAGGGTGAGATCAGACCCTTGGTACCTGTACGGATAATGCCGGTGCAGGGAAGCGTGCTTCGTCCTCCCGCTCCCCGCGCGCATCGGCTGCATTGCAGAGGAGCCCATGAACGCACCCGACCAGTTTTTCGCCCGCGACGCGCACGTCGACGAGGCGGCGGTCAAGCCGCTGCCGAACTCGCGCAAGATCTATGTCGAGGGCTCGCGCGCCGACATCCGTGTCCCGATGCGCGAGATCGCGCAGAGCGATACGCCGGCCTCGTTCGGCCTGGAGAAGAATCCGCCGCTGGTCGTGTACGACACGTCGGGACCGTATACCGATCCCGAGACCAAGATCGACATTCGCTCCGGGCTCGCGCCGCTGCGGGCGCCATGGATCGAGGAGCGCGGCGACACCGTGGCTTTGCCGGAGCTTTCATCGGCATACGGCCGCGCCCGGCTGGCCGACACCGAGCTCAGCGGGATGCGCTTCGACCTGCATCGCAGGCCACGCCGTGCCAAGCCCGGATGCAACGTATCGCAAATGCACTACGCGCGGCGCGGCATCGTCACGCCGGAGATGGAGTTCATCGCCATCCGTGAGAATCTCAAGCGCGAGGAAGCGCTGCGGACGTTGCCAGAGCTCGTGACGCGCCAGCATGCCGGACAAAGCTTCGGCGCCTCAATCCCGAATGGGGTCACGCCCGAGTTCGTGCGCGACGAAGTCGCGCGCGGACGCGCGATCATTCCCGCGAACATCAATCATCCCGAGTCCGAGCCGATGATCATCGGCCGCAACTTTCTGGTGAAGATCAACGCCAACATTGGCAATTCCGCGGTCTCGTCGTCGATCTACGAGGAGGTCGAGAAGATGACCTGGTCGACGCGCTGGGGCGGCGATACGGTCATGGATCTCTCCACCGGCAAGAACATCCACGAGACGCGCGAGTGGATCATCCGCAACTCGCCGGTTCCGATCGGCACGGTGCCGATCTACCAGGCGCTGGAAAAGGTCGACGGCAAGGCCGAGGAGCTGACCTGGGAAATGTATCGCGACACGCTGATCGAGCAGGCCGAGCAGGGTGTGGACTACTTCACGATTCACGCCGGAGTGCTGTTGCGCTACATCCCGATGACCGCCAAGCGCATGACCGGCATCGTCTCGCGCGGCGGATCGATCATGGCCAAGTGGTGCCTCGCGCATCACAAGGAGTCGTTCCTGTACACGCATTTCGAGGACATCTGCGAGATCATGAAGGCGTACGACGTGAGCTTCAGTCTCGGCGACGGTCTGCGGCCCGGCTCGGGCTACGACGCCAATGACGAAGCACAGATGGCCGAACTCGCCACCCTCGGTGAACTGACCAAAGTAGCGTGGAAGCACGACGTGCAGACCATGATCGAGGGCCCCGGCCACGTGCCGATGCACCTGATCAAGCACAACATGGACGAGCAGCTTCGGCTCTGCGGCGAGGCGCCGTTCTATACGCTCGGACCGCTCACCACCGACATCGCGCCGGGCTACGATCACATCACCTCGGCGATAGGTGCGGCAATGATCGGCTGGTACGGCACCGCGATGCTCTGCTACGTGACGCCGAAGGAGCACCTGGGCCTTCCCAACAAGAACGACGTCAAGGACGGCATCATGGCGTACAAGATCGCCGCGCACGCGGCCGATCTTGCCAAGGGGCACCCGGGCGCGCAGATCCGCGACAACGCGCTGTCGAAAGCGCGCTTCGAGTTCCGCTGGGAGGACCAGTTCAATCTCGGCCTCGATCCGGACAAGGCGCGCGAGTTCCATGACGAGACTCTGCCGCAGCACGGCGCCAAGCTCGCGCACTTCTGCTCGATGTGCGGGCCGCACTTCTGCTCCATGAAGATCACCCAGGACGTGCGCGACTACGCCGCCAAGCTTGGCGTCGACGAGAATGCGGCGCTCGAGAAGGGCATGGAAGCAAAGGCGATCGAATTCGTCCGGAAAGGCGCGGAGATTTATTCGAAGGCGTAAGACAAACGCGCTTCGCCTGCTTGCACGCGTGTACGACGCGGGCGAATCATGAGCTCCGCAAAGCTCGAAGTCATCGGACGGGCCGGCGCAATCCGCATCGGCGTCTCCGGCTGGCGCTATCCGCCGTGGCGCGGCGGAGCGTTCTATCCGAAGGGCCTGC
>DATNNK010000349.1:0-6005 GCA_035601875.1 Casimicrobiaceae bacterium
GCGGCAACGCCGGCAACACCGCGCGGAGCCGCGCGGGTTTGGGCGCGATCAGGACCATCGGTGTCGATTCCGGCAATCCGGCAATGGTCTGGTAGGCATCGGCTTGCCTAGCCCTCTTTCGCGCGGTCTTTTTGCGATCAGCTGCCGGGCCAATAGTCAGCGCTTCGCGGAGGTCGATTGGTATTTGTCCAGATGACGAACCGGCAACGCCAGCGCGTCGCGCCGGAACGGGTCGCCGAGCTCGCGCGTGACCATCATTTCCAGCACCGTGGTCTTGCCCTCCGACTGCGCTTTGGAGGCAGCGGCCAGGGCAGGCCCAACTTCGCTCAAGTTTTCGATGCGCACGCCCTCCGCGCCCATGGCCTTGGCCACCGCGGCCCACGACGGCTGCTTGTCCAGATTCACGCCGACAAAGCGATTGTCGTAGAAATCGACGTGGTTCTTTTTTTCCGCGCCCCACTGCCCGTTGTTGAAGACGACCGCGGTGACCGCGATGTTCTCGCGCACGCAGGTCTGCAGCTCGCCGAAGCTCATGCCCCAGGCGCCGTCACCGACGTAGGCGATGGCCGGCCGGTCGGGCGCGGCGACCTTGGCGCCGATGATGGTCGGAAATGCGTATCCGCAATTGCCGAAGCTCATCGCCGCGAACATGCTTCGCGAGTGGTTGAAGCGCAAGTACGAGTTGGAGATCGAGCAGATGTTGCCGATGTCGGTGGAAACCATGGCGCCATCCGGCATCGCCCGCTCGAGCTCGCGCAGCATCTGGCGCGGGTGCATGTGGCTCGAGCCCTTGGCCACTGCGAGCGACCACGCGTCCTTTTCATGGGCCCAGCCATCGAGCTCGGTCTTCCATGCGGCTTGTTCGGAGCGCACGTCGGCCAGACGCGCGTCCTTGTTCGCGTGACACGCCAATGCCTTGCCGGAAAGGCGGGCGATCAGGGCTCGCGCGGCCGCCTTCGCATCACCGCAAATGCCGACCGTCGCCGCTTTCACCAGCCCCAGCATCCTGGCATCGGCGTCGATCTGGATGATCTTGGCGTCCTTGGGCCAGTAATCCAATCCGTGCTGAGGCAGCGTGCCGAACGGTCCCAGCCGCGTGCCGAGCGCCAGGACGACGTCGGCCTTGGCGATCAGTTTCATCGCCGCCTTCGAGCCCTGATAGCCGAGCGGCCCGCACCACAGTGGGTGGCTTGCCGGGAACGAGTCGTTGTGCAAATAGCTGTTGGCCACCGGTGCCTGCAGCAGCTCGGCAAGCTCGATTGCCTCGCGCTCCGCATCGCCCATGACGACACCGCCGCCGCAAAGGATGACCGGGAATTTCGCGCCAGCCAGTAAATCGGCCGCCGCGTCCAGACTCTGCTCGCCGCCGGCGCCGCGCTCGACGCTCATCGGTCGCGGTATTTCGCATTCGATGTCGCCATAAAAGAAATCGCGCGGAATATTGAGTTGCGTCGGGCCCATCTCCAGCATCGCGCGATCGAAGGAGCGCGAGGTCAGCTCCGCCATGCGCGCCTTGTTGTTGACGTGCGCCTGGTACTTGGTGATCCTGGAGAAGATCGGCAGCTGCTCGGTTTCCTGGAAGCCGCCGAGCCCCAAGGTCATCGATCCCGTCTCGGGGGTGATCACCACCACCGGCGAATGCGCCCAGTACGCCGCGGCGACGGAGGTCACGAAATTGGTGATGCCGGGACCGTTCTGCGCGATGCATACGCCGTGCCGGCCGGAGACACGCGAATAGCCGTCGGCCATGTGCCCACCGCCCTGCTCGTGCGCGACCGAAATGAAACGGATGCCGGCCAGCGGAAACAGATCCAGCGCGTCCATGTACGCCGAGCCGACGATGCCGAACACTTCCGTCACACCTTGCGCAACGAGGGTTTCGACAAAGGCCTCGGAGGGGGTCATGGTCCGGCGGCCAGTCACCACCGCGCGAGCGCCGGCCTTGGCGGCTAGATTCTTGCTATCGGTCATGGTGTTCATATCGGCTCCAGGAGATCGGGTGCGGCTTTCGTGCTTGAGTATGTGGCAACGTGTAATGGCAAAAATCTAATGCAATACCGAGTCCGGCTCGATGTATTCGTAGCCGAGCGCGTCAGCGACCGGTCTGCAGGTGACCTTGCCCAACGCGACGTTCAAGCCATTCTTCAGATGCGGATCGTCAGCTAACGCTTTTTTCCAACCCTTGTCGGCGAGCGCGAGGACGAACGGCAAGGTCGCATTGTTGAGCGCGAAGGTGGAGGTGCGTGGCACTCCACCGGGCATGTTGGCGACGCAATAATGGATCACGCCGTCGACGACATAAGTCGGATCCGCATGCGTGGTCGGGTGCGACGTCTCGAAGCAACCGCCCTGGTCGATCGCCACGTCGACGATCACCGATCCTTTTTTCATCTTTTTCACCAGCGCGGCGGAGACCAGCTTGGGCGCGAACGCACCCGGAATCAAAACGCCGCCGACGACGAGATCGGCGGTCGTGACATGATGCTCGATCGCGTCGTGGGTCGAAAACACCGTGTTGAGCGGACGGCCGAACTGGCGCCAAAGCGCGCGCAACACCTCCGTGCTGCGGTCGAGCACCCAGACATCGGCGCCCATTCCGAGCGCGATGTGGCAGGCATGCGATCCGACGACCCCGCCGCCGAGGATGACGACTTTGGCGGGATCGACGCCGGGCACGCCGCCCAGAAGCACGCCCAGCCCGCCGTGCGCCTTCTCGAGAAAATAAGCGCCGGCCTGGATTGCCATCCGGCCCGCGACTTCCGACATCGGCGCGAGCAGCGGAAGCCCACCCGATGACGAGGTGACGGTCTCGTACGCAATACACACCGCGCCGCTCGCGATCAGATCGCGCGCCTGTTCCGCGTCGGGCGCGAGGTGCAGGTAGGTGAACAGTAACTGTCCCGGCCGGAGCATCTTGCGCTCGGCAGCCTGAGGCTCCTTGACCTTGACGATCATCTCGGCCTGGCCAAACACCTCGGCCGCGGTCGCGACAATGCTGGCGCCTGCATTGCGATACGCGTCGTCGTCCATGCCGATACCCTGGCCGGCGCCAGCTTCGACGATCAGCTCATGCCCGTGCGCGCGCAGTTCGCGCGCGCTTCCCGGAGTGAGACCGACCCGATGCTCGAGCACTTTGGTCTCTTTGGGAACGCCAATGCGCATGGGATACGTGGTGTCTTGTTCGGCTACAGGAATGACGCGACGCGGAGGACGGCACGAGCTCTGGCGCCGCGCGGCTGCCGGCTCGCCTGGGTACCGAATAGCGTAGAATCGTAGCATAGCAGCGCACCAGGGGCGGGCCCGCGGGCCCGCCGCGGCCATCCGTCGCTCGCGTCGCTACGCCAAGGAGAATATCGCATGGGCCACGCCGAAACTACGTTCCGCGAACAGGTCGCACCGCGCCAGATCTCGATGGACGAGTACTGGATGCCGTTCACCCCGAATCGTGACTTCAAGCACGATCCGAAGATGGTCGTGCGCGCCGAGGGAATGTATTTATGGAGCGACCGCGGCGCAAAGATTCTCGACGGTTCGTCGGGGCTGTTTTGCGTCAACGCGGGCCACGGCCGCAGGGAAATCGCCGACGCAGTGGGCGCGCAGCTGCGCGAGCTGGACTTCATTGCGCCCTTCACCCGCGGCCATCCCAAGCAGTTCGAGCTGGCGACTCGCGTAGCCGAGCTCACCCCCGGCGACCTGAACCGGATCTTTTTCGTCAATTCCGGCTCCGAGGCGGTCGACACGGCGATGAAAGTGGCGCTCGCCTATCATCAGGCGCGCGGGCAGGGCGGGCGCAACATGTTCATCTCCCGCGAGCGCGCATACCACGGTGTCAATTTCGGCGGCATTTCGCTGGCCGGCATGGTCAACAATCGACGCCGATTCGGCCCGACGCTGCCCGGCATCGCGCATCTGCGCCACACCCACATCAAGGAGAACTTCTTCGTTCCCGGCGAAGGCAGCCAAGGCGTCGAGCTGGCCGAAGACCTGCTGCGCTTCGTCAATCTTTACGGCGCCGAGAACATCGCGGCCTGCTTCGTCGAGCCGATCGCCGGATCAACCGGCTGCCTCGTGCCGCCGAAGGGCTATCTGCAGCGATTGCGCGACATCTGCGACGCGCATGGCATTCTTCTCGTCTTCGACGAGGTGATCTGCGGCTTTGGCCGCACCGGGTCGGCATTCGCTGCGCAAAGCTTCGGCGTCACGCCGGACGTGATGACCATGGCCAAGGGCATCACCAACGGCGCGCAACCGATGGGCGCGGTCGCGATCAGCGAGCGCATTCACGACACGATCATGGGCGCCGCCGCCGACGGAGCAGTCGAGTTCTTTCATGGCTATACCTATTCCGGTCATCCCGCACCGTGCGCGGCGGGACTCGCGACTTTGGATATCTACAGGAACGAGGGTCTGTTCGAGCGTGGCGCCGCGCTTTCGCCGTATTTTCTCGACGCGCTCTGGTCGCTCAAGGACATGTCTGTCGTCTCCGATATTCGTGGCTACGGCTTGTTGGCGGCGATCGACATCCACGCTGCGGGGGCGCCGGGCAAGCGCGGTCACGCGCTGCAAAAACAGCTTTTCGACAACGGCCTGCACGTCAAGGCAACCGGCGACTGCGTGATCATCGCCCCGCCGCTGATCGCGGAGCGGCAGCACATCGACGCGATGGTCGATTGCCTGCAGAAGACGCTGGCAGGGATTTAGCGCTCCGGACCCATATCGCGCACCTCGCGGGCCACGCGAACCTGTTCCTGAAGGAGGAAGCATGAAACGCTTGCTGACAGCCCTGTTGTTGACCGCGGCCGCGGTCGCCGCCCTGCCCGCCACGGCGCAGAAAACGGTCACCTTC
Organism: Casimicrobiaceae bacterium; assembly: GCA_035601875.1. GTDB lineage: Bacteria > Pseudomonadota > Gammaproteobacteria > Burkholderiales > Casimicrobiaceae > PALSA-1003. Next base: position 4,847 of record DATNNK010000349.1, read on the forward strand.
GCCTATCAGGACATGATGAATCCCTGGCGCTGGGTGCAGCAAAGCCAGGAGGTTGAAAAAGCGACCGGCTTCAAGATCAACTGGCGTCAATTCGGCGGTGGTGGCGACGTCATCCGCGCCATGGCGTCGGGCGATGTGCAATTGGGCGAAGTCGGCTCGACCGGCGCCGCGACGGCGATCAGCCAGGGCATGGATGTCGAGCTATTCTGGATCCTCGAGGATATCGCCGCGGCCGAAGCGCTGGTCGCGCGCAATGGCAGCGGCGTCAATACCATCGCCGATCTCAAAGGCAAGAAGATCGGCACTCCGTTCGTGTCCACATCGCATTTTCAGCTCCTCTACGCGATGCAAAAGGCGGGGCTGAAGGCTTCCGACGCGCAAGTGCTGAACATGCGTCCCCCGGAGATCGCGGCGGCGTGGGGTCGCGGTGACATCGACGCGACCTTCATCTGGGACCCCGTGCTGTCCACCGTCAAGAAAACGGGCAAGGTGCTGATGACGTCGGGCGACATCTGCAAGGCGGGGGCATGCACGTTCGATGGCCTGATCGTCACCCGCAAGTTCGCCAAGGAGAACCCGGAGTTCATGGTCGCGCTGGTGAAGGCGCTGGCCAAGGCCGATGCCGATTATCGCGCCAATCCAAAAACCTGGACCGGTGACGCGGCCAAGGTCGCCGCCGTCGCCAAGTGGTCGGGCGCCAAGCCGGAGGACGTCCCCGATGCGATGGCGCTCTACGGCTTCCCCAGCCTGCAGCAACAGGCGTCGCCGGAATGGCTGGGTGGAAGCGCCAACGGCGCCGCCGCAAAGGCGCTGGCGCAACAGGCCAATTTTCTGAAGGATCAGGGACGGCTGACGTCGGTCGCGCCGGATTACAGCAAGAACGTCTCGCTGGAGTGGGTCACCCGGGCAATGAAGTAGCTGCGGGTCGGACCATCGTTTCACACCTTGGACGGCGGCGCGCGATGCGCCGCCGTCTATTTGTGGGAACCGAAGCTTGCCCTCGCTCGACATTCGAAATCTCGGTGTTCGCTACGCGACCAAGACCGGCACGGTGGAGGCGCTTTCCAACGTCAACCTTGCAAAGGCCGAAGGCGATTTCGTGGTCGCGATCGGCGCCTCGGGCTGCGGCAAGACGACGCTGCTGTCCTGCATCGCCGGG
>DATNNK010000350.1:0-3639 GCA_035601875.1 Casimicrobiaceae bacterium
AGATCCGGTCGGCCCCATCAGTACTACCGGTTCGCCGGGCTTAAGCGTTGCGCAGAGGTTCGATGAGCCGCCCATTTCGAGCACGATGGTCGATACCAGGCCGCGCTCCCTGTCGACCCACGCTCCGGTAAGCGCGATGCCTTCCATCGTCAGCCGGGTGCCACTGCTGGAAGGCGCAAGCATTTCGAAATTCTGCAGACGATAGAACTGTCCGGGAGCGAACCGGCGGGCCGCTGCCGGCGCCCTGACCACCACTTCCACGATGGTCGGCGTCAGACGTTCGACGCGCTCGACGGTGGCTCGCAACTCGTCGTTGAGAAGCGCGATGAAATGCTCGTCGCTCACCGCGGACGCGGCCTCGATCCGGGAGAGCATGCGGCTGACGATCGGATAGCCCTGCTTCGCGCTGCCCATCGCCTTAACGACGTTGCCGAAAAAAGACGGATGCAGGTCACCGAAGTAGCTGATCGCACGGCCATCGGCTTCGAGCGAGGTGAGTATCGAAACGCGATCAGGCTTCGCCAGCCCTTTCACCGGAGCAACGCGCTTCCCTTCCTCGTCAAGCGCCGCGAAATACTTTCCGTCGAGCTGAAAATGGGTCGCGTCCTCGCGGGCGAGCACGGTGTTCGGTTGCGTTCCCGCGGCCACCAGTAAAGTGCGAGCCGGTAGCTCTGCTTCGCCGCTTTCGCTCATCCCGCCATCGCCATCGATCTTTCGCATCGAAACTCGCAGCGCCCGAACGTGACCGTGGTCATCGACCTCGATCGCGATCGGCGTCAAGCCTTCCGCGAAACGAATGCCTTCTTCCAGCGCTTTCTCGACTTCCTCGTGATTGAGCGTATACGACGGACTATCGATGAGACGACGGCGATAGGCGATAGTCGCTCCGCCCCAGCGCTGTAGTAGTTCCAGCACCCGCGGTGGACGTCCTTCCTTCGCCGCCGCCGCGCGCTCGGCGCGGACAGCGCGCGCATGGGTCAGATATTCCTTAGCGATGTCTGCCTCGGCGGGGGTCCACGCGGCTTCGACTGCCTGCGCGCCGCGCTCGGCGACGAGCTCCTCGTAGCGCGCCAGAAACTTCTCGATCTGCACCGGGTAATAGGCAAGCGATTCGGTCGCGGTATCGATCGCCGTCAGGCCGCCGCCGATGACCACGATCGGCAGGCGGACCTGCATGTTGGCCACGGAATCCACACGCGCGGCGCCGGTGAGCTGCAACGCCATCAGGAAATCCGACGCGGCGCGAACTCCGTTGGCAAGCCCGTTCGGAAGCTCGAGCACGGTCGGCCGGCCGGCGCCGGTCGCCAGCGCTATGTGATCGAATCCCAGAGCGAAGGCGCCTTCGGCATCGATCGTGCCGCCGAAACGCACGCCGCCAAACAGCGCGAAGCGCTCGCGGCGCTCGATCAGCAGTCGAATGACTTTGAGGAAGTTCTTATCCCAGCGCACCGTGATCCCATACTCGGCGACGCCGCCAAAGCCGGCCATCACGCGCGCTTCGAGCGGCTCGTCGAGTGTGGCGATATCGCGGATGGCGTCGAAGGGCACGCTGCCGCCCAACGCGGTTTTGCCGGACAGCGCCGCCGGCAACGGCTCGATTTTCAATCCATCAATGCCGATTACCGTGTGTCCGTCGTTGAGAAGATGATGCGCGAGCGTAAATCCTGCCGGACCCATGCCGACCACCAGCACCCGCTTGCCGGTCGGCTCCGTCGGCACCGGACGCCGCAGATCGAGCGGATTCCAGCGCGTCAGCAGGCTGTACAGCTCGAACCCCCACGGCAGCGCCAGCACATCCTTGAGCGTGCGCGTCTCCGACTGCGGGATATCGACCGGCTCCTGCTTCTGGTATATGCACGATTTCATGCAATCGTTGCAAATGCGATGACCGGTGGCGGCGACCATCGGGTTGTCGACGCAGATCATCGCCAGCGCGCCGATCGCCCAGCCTTCGGTGCGGAGCTTATGAAATTCCGAGATTTTTTCTTCGAGCGGACAGCCGGCCAGTACTACGCCGAATGGGGATTTCTTGAACGGGGGATCGGATCCATCGGCGGGCTTTTTCTCGTGCAAGCCCGAGGAGCACGAGTCCTTTTGCTGCTCGTGACACCAGATGCAATAGTGCGCCTGGTCGAGTGCGCCAACCAGATCGGTGCCCGCGTCGGTCAGCGCGAAGCCTTCGCGGCGCCGCGTGTGACTCTCGCTTAAAGTGAGGCGGTCCACGCCGTCGCGCGTCTCGCGCTCGACGGGAACCAGCCGCATGTAGTCGAGCTTGCGCGGCGCCTTGAACAACACGCCGGCCTTGTGCAATACCTTGCCTTCGGGCGTATGCGCGGCCCACGCCGCGTAACGCAGCGCGAGATCGATGTCGTCCGCGTGCGCCGCTTCTTCACCCTCATCCTCCGCTGCGGCGGCCCACGCGCCGACTCGCAGTGCGAACGCCAGCTCGCCGCGTTGGGTCGTCAGGCGCTCGCCGATTTTCTGCTCCAATGCCGCGCGCAAGGCCGCGCCGTCGAAGGTCGCCGCCTCAACCGCCTTGTACTTGTTCATCGCTTTTCGCTGCACGACTTGACGTTTGCAGGCGAACAAGGGAGCGAGCTCGTGTTGCGCGGCCTGCAGAACAGCCACTTCGCGCTCGATGCCGAACAGCAGGGCGAGCCAATCCTCGAGATGCGGCGCGAGCGCAATCAGGAGCTCCGACTCCTGCAGCCGCGTCAGCGCCGAGGGATCAGCGCGCGCTGCCGCCAGGCGTGCCGCGAGTGCCGCATCTGCATGCTCGATCCACGCACCGAACGCGGCATCGACCCGGCGCAGGCCAGCGCAGGAATAGAGGTCGTGAAAGGTCAGTCCGAAACCGAGCTCGAGCATCGCGGCGTCCAGTGGTGCACAACAATGGGCAAACCTTGGATTTTACCTGCCGGAAGCGGTTCACGGCATCCTCTCATTGCAATAAGGATAGAACCGAAAGGGAACAACAGAGGGAGTCCGCTATCATTCGGCATGCGGCCGTAAGCAATGCTCTAGACTATGTGCCGCGCGCGAAGCGTGAAATTTCGGGAGCACGGATGAAACGGTATTGCGTGCGACTGGGCGGGACCCTCGGTGCGGTTCTGCTGGCCGCGGGAATCGCTTCCGGACAGCCGATCAAGCTCGGCGAGCTCAACAGCTACAAGACCTTCCCGGCGTTCCTCGAGCCGTACAAGAAGGGCATGGAGCTTGCGGTCGAGGAGATCAACGCGTCGGGAGGCCTCCTCGGACGACCGCTGGAACTTGTCATTCGGGACGATAGCGGCAATCCGGGCGATGCGGTGCGAGTGGCGGAGGAGCTCATCACCCGCGAAAAAGTCGATCTGCTGATGGGGACGTTCTCCTCCGCGGTGGGCCTTGCGATCGCCGACTTCGCCCGACAGCGCAAAGTTTTGTTCCTTGCCTCGGAGCCGCTTACCGACAAGATCGTCTGGGAAAACGGCAACCGGTTTACATTCCGGCTGAGGCCGTCGACCTACATGCAGACGGCCATGCTGGTCCCGATCGCGTCCCAATTGCACAAGCGTCGCTGGGCGATCGTCTATCCGGATTACGAATACGGCAAGTCGGCTACCGCGGCGTTCAAGCAGCAGATGATCGCCCGCCAGGCCG
>DATNNK010000351.1:0-2647 GCA_035601875.1 Casimicrobiaceae bacterium
CTTGGTCTTCTGCCCGAGCGCACCCTTGCCTATCAGCGCCTTGAGCCACGTCGGCGCCTGGTAATACTTGTGCCATGGATCGTCGCGCAGGGTCTGATCCATGGTCGCGATGACGTGCGCCATGGTGTCGAGACCGACGACGTCGGCCGTACGATACGTGGCGCTTTTCGCGCGCCCGATCGCCGGTCCGGTCAGCGCGTCGACGACGTCGAAGCCAAGGCCGAACGCTTCCGTGTGCGCCATCGTCGCCAGCATGGAAAACACGCCCACCCGGTTGGCGATAAAATTTGGCGTGTCCTTGGCGCGCACGACTCCCTTGCCGAGCACGCTGACGAGGAATGACTCCAGCTGGTCGAGCAAACCTTGATCGGTCGCCCGCTGTGCGATCAGCTCGACCAAGTGCATGTAGCGCGGCGGGTTGAAAAAGTGGATGCCGCAGAACCGCGGTCGCAGCGTCGGCGGACACGCCTCTCCCAGGGCATTGATCGACAACCCGGAGGTGTTGCTGGCGAAAATCGCCCGCGGCCCGATGTGCGGAGCGACCTTCTCGTACAGAGCCTTTTTCCAGTCCATGCGCTCGGAGATGGCCTCGATCACCAAGTCGCATTCCGCGAGCTCTCCCAGATTCTGATCGTAATTGGCCGCGTCGATGTAAACCCATCGGTCCTTGGTCGCCAGCGGCGGCGGCTCGAGCTTTTTCAGCTTGTCGACGGCATTGCGCACGATTGCGTTCGGATCGCCATCCTTCGCGGCAAGGTCGAACAAGACCACCGGCAGGCCGGCGTTGGCGAGGTGCGCGGCGATCTGCGCGCCCATGACACCGGCGCCGAGAACGGCGGCTTTGCGCACGAGAAAAGGTGAACCGGACATGCGTGACCTGGTTGGGTGAGCGTTAACAAGCGCCGTCGCGGCGCGGAACCATTCAGATCGCCGAAATGCCGCGCCGCAGGGTCAACCTGCGGCGCGGATGACGTGCTTGCAGCGATTTCCGCTTAGTTGAAAGTGTAAGTCACCTGAGCCGCGACGATGTTGACATTGTTCTTGTAGGTGCCGCTGATAAGGCCAAAGGTCGGAGTGCTGCCGGCGTTCTGATTCATGCTCGGATCCTTGACGAAGATGTGGGTGTAACCCGCGTCAAGCAGCAGCTGCGGCGAAAACTTGTACTGAGCGCCGAAGGAAATCCAGGTGCGGTCGTTGTCGGGCAAGCGCGGCGTGCGTTGGGCGTCGCGTACTGGCGACTGATCGAATGCAAGACCGCCGCGGAACATCCATTGATCGCTGTAATGATAGTTCGCCCCGATCGAAGCGCGCCAGGTATCGCGGAAATTCTCGGGCGTCGTCGATAGCACCGCACCCGTGGAACGTACGATGGTGAGGTTCTGCACCGTGCTCCAGCCGGTATATTGCACATCGGCCATGACATCCCACTTGCTGTCGATCTGCCGGAAAATCGACACGTTGGCGGTGTCGGGGAGCTTGAGGGAGAGCTTGACGTCGCCGTTCGCCAGCACCCCATTGACCGCGTTGGCGAGCGCACCGGCCACCGGCGCCAGCGACGCCGGCAGCGCCGGAACGGGCGGATTGCTGAATTCGGCCGAGCCGCTTACGTCGTATTTGATCGTGGATCGATACGACGCGCCGAAACGTGTTTGCGGGTCGATGTTGACCAGGACTCCGATGTTCCAACCCCAGGCACCGTCGTTGCCGGTAATCTTGGCATCGGACTGCGCACCGGTATAGGCGGTCAGGAGCGGCGTGATCGCCGCGGCGGGAATCTGCCCCGCGGCGGCGGCCTGCTGTGCAGCCCGACCGATCGCCCCCGCATAGTTGACCCGGGAGGTGAGCTCCGCCTTGAGGTGCTGGTAATTCGCCCCGCCGCCGATGGTCACCATGTCGCTCGCCTTGAACGACACCGCAGGATTGACATTGATCGTTTCGATCTTCGACTTCACCGCCTGAAAGCGGCCGATCCAGTCTGAATCGTATTCGGTCTTCAATCCGAACGGTACGTTAACGCCTATACCGACCGACCATTGGCTGTTGATCGGTACCGCAAGGTAGAGCGCCGGTACGACGTTGCACGAGCCCGCGTCGCCACCATTTCCGCCCAGTGACCGAAAAGCTGCGGGCAGCGATCCATTGTCGCTGAATTTTGCCTGCAGGCAGATCAGGCTTCCGGCGCCCACCACCTGCATGTTGGTCAGGCGGGACATTCCCGCGGGATTGGTGAAGATGGTGCTTGCGTCCTCGGCGGTGGCTGCGCCACCGGCGAAGGCGTTGCCCAGGCCGCTACCGCTTTGCTCTTGAAGCGCGAACGCGGAGCCATAGGCAAGACCGGCATGGCCGGCCGCCAACAACGCGGCGCTTCCCACGGCCGCGGCAAGTCCCGTGCGACGAAATCGACAAGCTCTCTTCACGTTCATCCTCCGTCAGTGGTTTGGTTATTCTTGCGTTGCTTCGTAGGCCGTTGCCGGGAAAACGCCTGGCGGGCGTGGCCGATAACTATACACTGGCTCGCAATACCGGTCACTCAAGCGGGAAGCTCTCGCGGCCGCCGATCGGCGCCGACCGCGACATAAGTCAGGCTCGCTTCGGTTACCTTGACGCAAATGACGTCGATCGGGTTGCGCTGCGCATAGACCTCGAC
>DATNNK010000352.1:0-2193 GCA_035601875.1 Casimicrobiaceae bacterium
GAACGGCGGCATGGCGACGATGACTTCCTCCTTCGCCGTCACCCCCGCGCGCGGGGCGAAGATCGTGGTAATGGGCGACCGCGGCACGCTGATCGCCGAACATCCTGGCCCCAACCCGCTGGAGAACGGAGTCGTGGTCGCCAGCCGCGACGGTGCGCCAACGCAGGAGCTCAAGACACCGGCGCAGTACACGCCTTTCGCCGATGCCCGCGATCATCGATTGATGGCGTTCCGGCTGCTGGTCCGAGATTTCAGCAAAGGGATCGAGCAGGGTAGCTCCCCCGCCCCCAATTTCAGCGACGGGTTGCGCTGCCAGCAGGTGCTCGATGCGGTGCGAGAGTCGTCAGCATCGGGACGCACCGTAAACCTGTAGCGGCGAATTCCATTTTCGCAAACCCAACGCGTTTCTATTTTTCTTTCGGACCGGCGAGCGCCATTGCCTTCTGGTATGCCGGACGCGACTCGATACGCTGCAAGTACGCGAGAATGTTGGCGTAAGGCGCGAGGTCGTAGTTCAGGAAATGTCGCATGGTCGTGAAAGGGAAGGTCATCATCACGTCCGCCGCGGTGAATGCCGAGCCGGCAAAATAAGTCGCTTGAGCGAGCTCCGAGTCGATGAAGAAAAGAGTCTGTTTCATCCGCTCCAGCACCCGCGTTCGCACCGGGCTTGCGTTGGCTTCCGGCACGCGGCCAATCACCAGTGCCAGTATCAGGAGCGACATCAGGCTTCCTTCGGCGAAATGAAACCAATAGATGTAGCGCGCGTAAGCCGCAGCCGCAGGCGCCACGGCGAGACGATCGCCTGCATAGCGGTGAACGATGTAGTCGACGATGGCGCCTGACTCGGCCAACACCGCGTCCCCGTCGCGGATCACCGGCGCTTTGCCGAGCGCGTGAATCTCCCTCAGCGCATCCGGGGCCGATCCGTTGTCGTTTCGCTGAAACAACTCCAGCTTGTATTCGAGACCGAGCTCCTCCATCAGCCAGACGATGCGCTCGGATCGTGACGTGTCGAGATGATAAATCGTGATCACCCTTGTGCTCCTTCTCCGGCGTGCGCGGCGAGCACGAAGGCCACGCAGGCCGTCAATTTCTTGGCGTAGGGAACATGCAGGAACTCGTTGGGTCCGTGCGCGTTGGCGTGCGGTCCAAGGACGCCGGTAATCAGGAACTGCGCCTCCGGAAAATGCTTGCCGAGCATGGCCATGAACGGGATCGTGCCGCCTTCGCCCATCGCCGCGGCGGGCTTGTCGTAGAATAATGAAGACGCCTCGTCGATGGCGCTGCCGAGCCACGCCTGTGTCGGCGGCGCATTCCAGCCAGTCGCGCCCGACTCGTCGTCGAAGTGTACGTTCGCGCCGTACGGCGGATCGGCTTCGAGCAAGCGCTTCAAATGTTGCGACGCGAGGTCGCCATCGATCGGCGGCGGCAAGCGCAGCGAAAGCTTGAGCGAGGTTTGGGGGCGCAGCACGTTGCCGGCGTTGGCGCTCGACGGCAGCCCGTCGGCGCCGATGACCGAAAGCGCAGGGCGCCACGTTCGATTGAGCAAAGCCTCGGCGCGATCGGAGACCATCGGTTGCGTCCCGTCGGCGAACGGATACTTGCCGATCACGATGTCGCCGAGAATTTCCGCCGCGCGCCCGGCTTGTTCGACGCGCTCCGCCGGAATCGGTGCGTGAAATTCGGCAGGCAGGACGTGGCCGGTCGTCGCGTCCTCAATCCGGTCGAGGAGCTTGCGGGCGATGCGAAACGACGACGGAACGATGCCGCTCGCATCGCCCGAGTGCACGCCCTCGGTCAGCACTTCGACTGTCAAGCGGCCGCCGGCCAAGCCGCGCAGCGAGGTCGTTGCCCACAGCCGCTCGTAGTCGCCGCAACCGGAGTCGAGACCGACTACGAAATCGACCTTTCCCATTCGTGGCGCGAGTGCGTCGAGATACGCCGGAAGGTCGTAGCTACCGCTTTCTTCACAAGTCTCGATCATTCCGATGCAGCGCGAGTGCGCGATCCCCTGCGCCTGCAGCGCGCCGATGGCGGCCAGCGCCGCGAATACGGCATAGCCATCGTCGGCGCTGCCGCGACCGTACAGCTTGCCGTTCTCGAACAGGGGATCCCAGGGGCCGAAGCCTTCGCGCCAGCCAACCATCTCCGGCTGCTTGTCCAGGTGGCCGTATAACAGCACGCTGCGATCGC
>DATNNK010000353.1:0-2710 GCA_035601875.1 Casimicrobiaceae bacterium
ATTCCGGTCCGCGACATGATTCGCTCCCGTTACCGCATGCAGGGCAGGAAGACGCTGCTGCTCGGGCCTAACTGCCCCGGCGTTATCACGCCGGACGAGATCAAGATCGGCATCATGCCCGGCCACATTCATCGCAAAGGGCGCATCGGCGTGATATCGCGATCGGGGACGCTGACCTACGAGGCCGTTGCCCAATTGACCGAGCTCGACTTGGGACAGTCGACGGCGGTAGGCATCGGCGGCGATCCGGTCAACGGGCTCAAGCATCTCGACGTGCTGAAGCTCTTCAACGACGATCCGGAAACGGATGCGGTGATCATGATCGGCGAGATCGGTGGCACCGACGAGGAAGTTGCGGCCGCCTGGGTCAAGGATCATATGAAAAAACCGGTGGTGGGCTTCATTGCCGGGGTCACCGCGCCGCCGGGCAAGCGCATGGGACACGCCGGTGCGATCATCTCCGGCGGCAAGGGAACGGCGCAGGAAAAACTGTCGGTGATGGAAGCGTCCGGGATCAAGGTGACGCGCAATCCGGCGGAGATGGGCAAGCTGCTCAAATCGGTGCTGCATTCGTGACGGTACCGAAATGGCTGACACGCCAAAAATCACGTCATTCCCGCTCTTTTTTGGTAACTGAGCGGGAATCCAAGTGGCTTTGGGCAGACGCAAATGGGATTCGCGCTTGCGCGGCAATGACGATATTAAGAGCGTCAGATGGTTTCGTAAGGCTCAAACACGATGGAACTAGGTACGCCGCAATTCTGGCTCGCGGTGCTGGAAATCATCATGATCAACATCCTGTTGTCGGGCGACAACGCGGTGGTGATCGCACTCGCCTGCCGCAACCTAACGCGGCGGCAACGCAGGCGCGGCGTCTTCTGGGGTGTGCTGGGTGCAATCGTGCTGCGCATCGTATTGACTTTCTTCGCGATGAGCCTGCTGGCGAATCCCTACCTCAAGCTGATCGGCGGTGCGTTGCTGCTGTGGATCGGCGTCAAGCTGATCGCCGAGGACGAGGGTGGCGAGCACGACGTCAAGGCCAGCGACCGCCTGCTTGCCGCCGTGTGGACCATCATCGTCGCCGATCTGGTCATGAGCCTCGACAACGTCATGGGCGTGGCGGCGGCCGCCAAGGGCAGCGGGCCGCTGATCGTTTTCGGGCTGATCGTCAGCATTCCCATCGTAGTGCTCGGTAGCCAGGTCATCATGCGTCTGACTGCGCGCTTTCCCATCCTGGTGCTGGCGGGGGGTGGCCTGCTAGGCTATATCGCCGGTGAAATGATGGTCGAGGATCCGGCGGTCGCGCCGTGGATCGCCGCGAACGCGTCGCAAGTTGACGCTCTGGCACCGGGCGCGGGCTTTGCGCTGGTGGTGGCACTGGGATGGGGGCTCACCCGCCGTCATCGACGGGCGCACAGAACGTAATGCATTCCGATTCACAAGCCGCCGCGTGTGTCGCGCCGCAGCCACTTCTCGGCCACCCCATGGCTGTTGCGCGGGCGGCTCTCGCCTTGTCGCTCGGCGCAGCGTAAACTCGCCGCCGATGAATCCCCCCGACACTATTGTTCCATTGCTAGGCAAGCGTTCCACCGAAAGGCGCGCACCATGAGCGCGCACGCGGCCCTGGACGTCGCCAGCCTCTCCCACCCCGGGATGGTCCGTACCCACAACGAAGATTCGGTGTTCGTCGACGGCGAAGCGGGGCTCGCGGTCCTCGCCGATGGCATGGGCGGATATAGTGCGGGCGAGGTCGCCAGCGGCATCGCGGTCAACGTCATCAGCACCGGCATGCTCGAAGAGCTCAGATCGGGCCGTGAGCTGTCCAAGGTCGACATCAGCAGCGGACTCACGCACGCGGCATTGCTGCTGCAGCAGCAGATCGCGCTGGCCAACAAGGGCATTTACGAGGCGGCGCAGGCGCGCCCGGAGTGCGCGGGCATGGGCACCACGCTGGTCGCGACCGTGTTCTTCCAGAACCGGGTCAGCATCGGCCACATCGGCGACTCGCGCTGCTATCGGCTGCGCGTCGACCGATTCGAGCAGCTTACGCACGATCATTCGCTGCTGCAGGAGCAGATCGACAGCGGCATGTTGACGCAGGAGCAGGCCAAGTATTCGCTCAACAAGAACCTGGTCACGCGTGCGCTTGGCATCGAGGCCGTCGTTCCGCCCGACATCTCCGAATATCGCATCGAGGCAGACGACATCTATGTATTGTGTTCCGACGGCCTGACCGACATGGTCGATGCCGAGGCGGTGCGCGAGATCGTCGCCACCAAGCGGAGCGATCTCGCGGAAGCCGCGGCGGAGTTGATCGATGTCGCCAATCAGAACGGCGGCCGCGACAATGTTTCGGTCGTGCTGGTGCGAGTGCCGGAAGACTTTTTGCCGACAGGCGGCTGGCTGCAGCGCTGGATGGCCAGGAAACCGACGTAGCGATGGGTAGCGAAATCACAGCTTTCGCAAAACTCGCGTCGTTCCCGCCCCCGATTCAACCACTCGAGTGCAGGCTTCAGCAGGGCTCAGGAGCGCTTGTCAAGAGACACCAGATTCCCGCTTGGTTACCAAAATAAGCGGGAACGACGGTATTAGTTCCTGATGAGCAAGCTGGTACTCCACCTCGAGGATGGCACCACGCTGGACATCCCACTGGACCACGAGCGCATCACCATCGGCCGCCGCGGCGACAACGACGTCTGCCTGCCGAATC
>DATNNK010000354.1:0-3383 GCA_035601875.1 Casimicrobiaceae bacterium
CAGATTTGTGGTCGCCGGGACGAACGTTCGTGTCGGGCCGCGCAGAGACAAGTGCTGGACGCCAATCAACCCACCCTCGCATAGAATCGCTGCGCGCTCGAGTGTGTTACGGAGCTCGCGGACGTTTCCAGGCCAGTCATACAAGAGCATCGTCTCCTTCGCGTCGCAGGTCAGGCCCGCTGGAGGACGTCCGAACGAAGTTCCGATCTCCACAAGGAATGAGTCGATCAGGGGAAGGATGTCGGTCTTACGCTCGCGAAGCGGCGCGATCCGAATGTCGAACACCTGCAAGCGATAGAACAGATCCTCACGAAAATCGCCGCCCTCTACCGCTTTCCATAAGTCGCGGTTCGTCGCCGCCACCACGCGTACGTCCGCTTTCAGTAACCGCGTTCCGCCGAGGCGCTGGAACTCGCGTTCCTCGAGCACGCGTAGCATCTTGGCCTGCGCCGACCGGCTCATTTCGCCGATCTCATCGAGAAATAGTATGCCACCTGCGGCGAGCTCAATCAGCCCCGGCTTGTTCTGCTGCGCACCGGTAAACGCGCCACGCTCGTAGCCGAAGAGCTCGGATTCGAGCAGCTGTTCCGGCAACGCCGCGCAATTCAGCGCGACGAACGGACCTTTTCTCCTGGACGCCCGCTGAATGAAGCGCGCGACGACTTCTTTTCCGGTTCCCGATTCCCCGCTCAGCAGAACCGTCGTTTCCGTGGCAGCAACCAGCGTCGCCTTCCTCAACACCTCCTTCCACTCAGCTGACTGTCCCACCACGCGCCCATGACGCGGCGTCGGCTCGAGTCGTTCGGCGCGGGACAGCGTCAACAGCGATCGCCCTGAAAGGGACCAGCTATTGTTTGGAGTCTCCCTTTCCGGTTCTCCGGTTTCTTCCGGATTTGGTCCAAGCGAGCGGACAGCGTGGCATTGAGGGCGCCATTCCAGCCGAGCGTCGCCCAGATGTACATCTGATCGTTGCTGGCAATGAAAGTCACGGGTGGAGCCGTCACGCCCGCATCGTGCGCGGCTGTATCGTGAGCTACAAGTCGCGTCGGAGGGCCAGTCGGCGTCGAGCGCACGCGTGGCGCCGTGCAACCGGCACACATGGCGATGAGGAAGGCGCCGACGATCATCTGTTTCATCTCACGTCGTCTCCTTGTGTTGGAGTTCTTGCTGCGGGCGATTGGACACGTGGGGGAGGATGCTAGCAAGGCAATTGTGGCGACGCTGTAACGTACCGCACACCGACCAGTTCTTCGCTATCGTCCCCGTGACGCACCGGACCGCATGCAGCCGCAGAGTCCGGGCGGACTGCGACGCGAGCGAGGACAGTGGATGTCACGCGAATCGAGATTCGAGCGCTGCTCGAGACGGAACCCAGCAGCTGGGAGACAACCGCCAGGACGATCCCAGAGAGCGACGCAGCCTTCCCTGTCCACGAATCGCGTCAATCCGCACTGACGTCACGCTCCGAAAGCCCGTCTCGTTGTTTCGAACCGCTCAGTCGGAGCCGACTCCAATGTGTGTCCCTGTGGCATTTGTTACAGGCGCGCCGTTGTATTAGGACTACGTTCGCTCATTGGCTTTCTTGTCGTACACAACTCCGCCCTGTTCGCCACCGGCGAAATTCGCGAATTGTTCGCGGCGCCATGATCATCAACCCGTGTCGCTAACACGCGTCCGAATTGCCCGCTCGCGCTACCGCGAAGGCGTCGCGGATTTTCTTTCGCTCTTGACGCCGAACGCACCGAATTGCAGGCCGAGGACGGCGCTGCCCAAGCAGAGGCAGACGTGTTTGCCGCCTTCGTCGGGCTGTACCGAGCATTGGGCGGAATCCAGTAGCCGTCGCATCGAAGTGAGACTTGACTGAACCGACCGGTGTGTTCAGTCCATTAGAAGGAGACGTTTCCATGGCTCTTCAGATTCTCGGCACGACCGCCCTCGTCACCGGCGCCAACCGCGGCATCGGCCGCGCCCTCGTCGAGGCGCTGCTCGAACGCGGAGCGGCCCGCGTGTATGCGACCGCGCGACGGCCTGAGGCGCTCGGCGACCTCGTCGCGCGCTACGGCGACCGGGTCGTTCCCCTGCGCCTCGATGTCACCCGTCCCAGCGAAGTGCGCGCCGTTGCGGCCCAGGCTGGAGATGTCCGGCTGCTGATCAACAACGCCGGAATCGCGGCCAAGTTCGGTGGTGAATTGACCGATGCGGGCTGGATGACGGCCGCCCGAGACGAGTTCGAAGTCAACGTGCTCGGCACGCTGTCGCTCACGCAGGGCTTCGCCCCCATGCTGGCCGGACGCGCTGGAGCCGCTATCGTGAACATCAGCTCGGTCGCAGGTCTGGCGGCGTTCCCGGCGTTCGTGTCCTACAGCGCCAGCAAGGCGGCGCTCCATTCCCTGACGCAGGCGACGCGCGCGCTGCTCGCGCCGCACGGTGTCCATGTCGCCGGCGTCTATCCGGGACCGATCGACACCGATATGGCCAGACCGTTTGAGATGGTGAAGACGGCGCCAGAAGCCGCGGCGAACGCGATTCTCGACGGGCTCGAAGACGGACGGGAAGAGATTTTTCCGGATCCGATGGCCCGGGAAGTCGGCGAGCGCTTTCTGCACGATCCGAAAGCGGTCGAGCGGCAGTTCGCGGCGACTGCTACGCACACGAACGCCTGATGCGCCGCAGCGGGCGTCGGCACGCTGCGAGACGGAACGATCGAGCAACCGGTGCAATCGACAGAAAGGAACAGCACGATGAAAGCAGTACTTGATAAAGGACAGTTCGGACCGTGGGCGCTCGTCACGGGGGCCTCGTCCGGAATCGGCAAGGAATTTGCGCGGCAAATCGCAGCGTCGGGGATCAACGTCGTTCTGGTGGCCAGGCGAGACGCATTGCTTGCCGAACTGGGGCGCGCCATCTCACAGGAGTTTGGTGTTCAGTACCGCGCCTTGGCGATGGACCTCTCACAAGAGGGATTCATCGCGGGACTCGCCGACGCTACGCACGATATCGACATCGGCCTTGTCGTCTCCAATGCCGGCTCCGGAAATCCCGGCGAGTTCTTGAAGCTTGACCGGCAGTTACTTCAGGCGACTTTGCGGCTCAATACGATGGCGCATCTGGACATCACGCACCATTTCGGCGCGAAACTCGCCAAGCGGAGGCGGGGCGGCTTGATCCTCGTGGGGGCAATGGGTGCGGAAAACGGCATTCCTTGTTGGGCGAATGACGGTGGCGCCAAGGCGTATGTCCACAGCCTTGGCGAGGCGCTTCACTATGAGTTCAAACCTCTCGGCGTCTACGTCACTGTACTGGCAGTCCCGTTGACGAACACAGCGGTGCTCGAGAAGTTCGGCCTCGGTCCGAAGACCATGCCGATGAAACCGATGAGCGTC
>DATNNK010000355.1:0-2262 GCA_035601875.1 Casimicrobiaceae bacterium
GCTGCGCGGGTGGCTCTTCTCGGGCTTCGGCTGGGCCTCTATAGGTTACACCCAGGTGGCGACGCCGCTCGCCGGTTATGCTCCCATCGGCGGCGTGCTTTTGCCGGGCCTCTTTCTCGCGCTGACGGCGGCAGCGCTCGCCGATGCGATTACCGGCGTCGACGCGCATGGTCGGCGGCTGCTTGCGAGCGCCGTCGCAGTAGCAATCGTCTGGGCGTCCGGATACGCGCTGACCCGCGTGGATTGGAGCCATCCGGTCGGTGAGCCGGCGACGGTCAGCCTGCTTCAGGGCAATATCGGACAGGAGCTCAAGTTCGAACCGTCCTATCGCGAAAAAACGTTCGCGATCTACGCCGATCTTGTCGCGAAGAGCCGCGGCCGCCTGATCGTCTTGCCCGAAAGTGCGCTGCCGGTGTTCGCCGATGAGGTCCCCCCTGAATACGTCGCGCTGTTGCGCTCAGCGGCGCAGCACAATGGCGGCGATCTGCTGCTCGGGCTCTTTTTTTTCGAGCCGCGCACGAGCGTCGATGAGGACGATCGTTACTACAATAGCGTCGTGACCGTCGGCACCGCGACCCCTCAGGTCTATCGCAAGCATCATCTGGTCCCCTTCGGCGAGACGATTCCGCTCAAGCCGATATTCGGCTGGTTCATTCGCAATGTTCTTGCCATTCCGCTCGCCGATCAGACTCCGGGCGCGGCGTACCAGGAACCGTTTGTCGTCGCAGGCCAGCGGCTGGCGGTCAACATCTGCTATGAGGACGCGTTCGGCGGCGAACTCGCCCGCCGCGCCGCCGATGCGACCTTGCTGGTCAATGTCACCAACGACGCCTGGTATGGCCATTCGCTCGCCGCGGAGCAGCACGATCAAATCGCCGCCATGCGCGCGCTCGAGACCGCGCGGCCGATGCTGCGCGCGACCAATACGGGCATCACCTCCATCATCGATCATCATGGCGTGGAAATCTCGCGTCTGCCCTGGTTCACGCGCGGCGTGCTCGAAGGCACCATTGCTGGCCGGCAGGGCGTCACGCCGTACGTCCGTTTTGGTGACGCGCTCGTGGTCGCGCTGGCGCTGCTGACCATCGCGACGACGCTCCTTCTGACGCGGCGTTCCCAAAGGAAGTCCCTCGCAAGGTTTGGTCGCGACGCCGGCATCCAGTAACATCGGGAACTTCGCCATGCCCGAGACAGCTTGGCCCAAGTGCTTACGTTCCAGCAGGTCATCCTCAGGCTTCAGGAGTATTGGGGAGCGCAGGGTTGCGCGCTGCTGCAGCCGTACGACATGGAAGTGGGCGCGGGAACGTCGCACACCGCCACCTTCCTGCGCGCGCTCGGCCCCGAGCCGTGGCGCGCCGCGTACGTGCAGCCATCGCGGCGTCCGAAAGACGGTCGCTATGGTGAGAATCCGAACCGCATGCAGCACTATTACCAGTACCAAGTCGTCCTCAAGCCTTCGCCTGAGAACATACTCGATCTCTACTTGGGGTCGCTTGAGAATCTCGGCTTCGATCTTAAAAATAACGATGTTCGCTTCGTCGAGGATGATTGGGAAAATCCAACGCTCGGCGCTTGGGGCCTCGGCTGGGAGGTGTGGCTGAACGGCATGGAGATCACGCAGTTCACCTACTTTCAGCAAGTCGGCGGTCTCGACTGTAAGCCGATCACTGGGGAAATCACGTATGGGCTCGAACGGCTTGCTATGTACCTCCAAGGCAAGGAGAACGTGTTCGACCTCGTGTGGACCTCGTGGAAGCAAAATGGCATAGCTCGATCGCTGTCGTACGGTGACGTCTATCGCCAGAACGAGGTTGAGCAGTCAATGTACAACTTCGAACAATCCAACGCGTCAGAGTTGGTCAAGCTGTTTTCTTTTTTCGAGTCGGAAGCCAAGCGGCTGCTCGAAGCGAGGCTTTCGCTGCCGGGCTACGAGATGATTCTCAAGGCCGCGCACACGTTCAATCTGCTCGACGCTCGCGGAGCGATCTCGGTGACCGAACGCGCGGGTTACATCGGACGCATACGCACGCTGTCGCGGCTGGTCGCGCAGGCGTATGTGGAGTCGCGGGAAGCGCTGGGATTTCCGATGCTGGCCGCGCAGGTAAAGGCCGCCTAGATGTCAGAAACCCTGGTCGTCGAGCTTTTTACCGAGGAGCTCCCGCCGAAGGCACTCAGGCGGCTGGGGGAAGCGTTCGCCGCGGGCATCGAATCGGGACTGCGCGAGCGAGGCTTTCTCGAGCCGGAGAGCGTGGCCACGTCGTA
>DATNNK010000356.1:0-3485 GCA_035601875.1 Casimicrobiaceae bacterium
GGATGACGCTCGATGACGACGTCGCCGTCGTCGTTGAGCGAACTGCTGTTCGCCCCGCTCGGAATGTCGATGCCCACTGCCCCGGTCAGCGCGATGGGGCGCAGGTACATCGCGCGGTCGGGCAAGTCGCCAAAGCCTTTGCCGAAGAACAGGCCGGCGTCACGGTGCTGAACGACTCCGCGCCGACGCGCTTCGAGCCGCTGCCACCGATGTCCCAGTCGACACCTGCCGACAGGATCGTCTCGTGCTCATTGCTCTGGTAGAACTTGTACTTGATGCTCGCGGCGATATTGTCGAAGCCGCGCTGGGTGTCGCCGCCGTCCGGGCGCAACTGCTTGTACGTCGCCCCGAAGCTGACGCCGAGGTTCTCCGTGATCCGCTTCGACACATCGACGGAGAAGTCGGTCTCGCGCGTTGCCGGCGCGTCGCCGGTTGCCGATGTCTTGATGGTCGAGATCGTCGGCAGCGACAATTCGTCGGCCACGAAGGGATCGTCGGTGGCCAGTGTCGCGGGAAAGAATCGCTTTCCGGCAATACCATGCGCGAAAGCAGCATCGGCAGCGCTGACGGATGCAAGCGCGACCGTAACCATGTACACCGGCAAAGCTCGCTTTGCCATGATTTCTTCTCCGTTATTGCGCGGCACGCGGCGCGATTTCATCGATCGTCGCCTGCCGCGGCAGACTAAAAAACGTCAACGTCCATGCGCGGCGTCGGCTCCCATTTCCTCGACCCAGACCGATACCTCGACCGCGCCGGCATTCTGGAACTTGAGCGTCAGAGGAAACTTGTCACCGACCTTGAGCGGCTGCTTGAGCTCGCTCAGCATTACGTGATAACCGCCCGGTTTGAGCTGCACCTTTTCGCCCGGTCTCACTTCCAATGCCGCGACGTCTCGCATTCTCATCACGCCCGCGTCGACCCTCATTTCGTGCAGCTCGGCGACGCCGGCCATCGGCGTCGACACGCTCAGCAGGCGATCGGATTGGCTGCCGGTGTTCTCGACGGCAACGAACACCCCGGCGACTTTGGCGCCCGGTGGGGTCGCGCGCGCAAACGGGTGATCGATCTTCAGCGACTTGAGTGCATAGTCATGTGCCGATGCGGCGTCCGAACCGAACGCGCAGGCAAGCAGCAGTGCACTGAGGATTTTCATGGGCGTTTTTCCCGACTGAGCAAAGGGTGCCGTGCAGCAAGTCATGCCGCACGCTCGACGCAGAACACCACGCGGATACGTTTCCGCGCGGAGCTCGCGTTCAGCCGATCAGGAAGCTACGGGAGGTCCGCGCGAGGGCGGAAGCAAAACGGCCGTGGCCGTTATCAATGCGCGCATCGCGGGCGGAAGCGATGCTTCCGCCCGCGCTAGCGGTGCCGGAAGCGACAACGCACTCGGCAAAACGGCCGCCGATGCCGATCCGGAGCAGAATGCGCAATGCGAAGAACCGTGCTTGGGAGCATACGGCTGAGGCAGCGCCGGGGTGGAATTCGGTAGCGCCGTCGTATTGCGATTTGCCGAGCAAAGGTCATCGAATCGCGGCCCCGGCGTCGCCGATGCATACGCGGCGAGCGGCGCAAACAGGTGCACCGTCAACGTCACCAGCACTACTCCGACGCGGAAACGGGATCTCATCGCCTGCCATTGTACCGCGAGTCTTTCGTGCGGCTGGTACCAGCACACCAACCGCTTAACCACAACTTTGCCACCCGCCAATCTCCGAACTTAACCGGGCGGCGCGACTATGGCACAAGCCTGTAACCCACGGCGGTCTCGGTCAAAAGGTGCTTCGGCTGCGCCGAATCGTCCTCGAGCTTGCGACGCAAGTGACTCATGTGCACACGGACGTAGTGCTCTTGCGCTACATACGACGGCCCCCAAACTTCGCGCAGTATTTGGCGATTCGTAATTACCTTTTCCACGTTCGAAATCATCGTCGAAAGTAACCGATATTCGATGGCAGTGAGGTGGACTTCGGCGCCGCCCTTGCGAACGAGGCGTTTGATAAGGTCGACTTCCACGTCCCCGAATCGAAATAAGGATAGCTTTTCGGATCCTGCGGCGACCTTCCTGCGCAGGACGGCGCGGACGCGGGCAAGCAACTCGCCGACGCCGAACGGTTTAGCCAGATAATCATCCGCGCCCGCGTCCAGGGCTTTGATTTTGTCGGTCTCGTGGACCCGCGCCGAGAGCACGATCACCGGGATCGCCGACCAGGTACGCAAATCGCGGATGAAATCGATGCCGTCGCCATCGGGCAGCCCCAGATCGAGAATGACGACGTCGGGCTTGCGAGTTCCAGCTTCGACGAGTCCGTGTTTGAGCGTCTCGGCCTCGAACACATGCCAACCCTCGGTCTCGAGCGCCGTGCGTACAAATCTGCGAATCTGGGGTTCGTCCTCGACCAGAATGGCGATAGGGGCGGCGTCGCTCATCGGGTCAGCAGTTATGCGTTGCCGGTCACAGGCTCTTCGGACAGCGGCATTTCGGGCGGGGTACCGAGCGGCAGAGTAAAACAGAATCGGGCCCCGTGCCCGGCGTTGTCTTCGACCCAGATTCGTCCCCGATGTGCTTCGACGATGGCACGGCTGATCGCGAGCCCCAACCCGACACCGGGCGTCGCCGACTCGCGCGAACCGCGCGTGAACTTCTCGAAGATCGCTTCGCGTTGCGCTTGCGGAACACCCGGACCATCGTCAGTGATTGTGACAAGTAGTTGATCCCCTGATGCTTCGGCAGCAATCTTTATCGTAGTTCCAGCCGGCGTGTATTTGCCCGCGTTCTCCAACAAGTTATACAAGACTCTTTCGATCAAGGTTGCGTCAAACTCGACCAACGGCAAATCGGGCGGCAGCGCGACCTCGACGCGTTGATTGGCAAGCGCGGATCGGCTCGCCTTGAGCGCGCTGCCGACGACTTCTTCGACGGACTGCCATTCGCGGCGCAACTTGACGTCTCCGCTTTCGATACGTGCCATGTCGAGCAGGTTTTTAACCAGCTCGTTCATCCTGCGCGCTTCCTCCGCGATGGCTTGCGCGGTGTCGCGCTGCTGGCCGGAAAGCTCAGGTTTGGTCAGCTCGAGCGACTCCGCCAAGCCCACCAGTGCAGCGAGAGGTGTGCGCAGGTCGTGAGAAAGCGCGGCCAGCAGGGAATTGCGCAAGCGCTCCGATTCCATGCGAATGAGCGCCTGCTGCGCTACCTCGACATAGTGCACGCGCTCGAGGGCAATCGCGACCAGCGCCGCAAACGTGTCCAGGAGGCGCTGCTGCTCCGGCACCATGAGGAGGCGCCGATTCGCCGCTTTGATCGCCAGCACACCCCGCGTGCGCATCGGTGCGCGCAGCGGCAAATACAGAAATTCACTGCCGGGAAGGGTGTCCGTGCCTGCTCCGGCTGGCTGCGCCTTGTCATACGACCATTGAGCCGCGGCACGCAGATCCGTCGTTAGCGTAAGTCCACCCGGATTGTGAAGCACGAGCCGGTCCTGATC
>DATNNK010000357.1:0-3471 GCA_035601875.1 Casimicrobiaceae bacterium
CACACCGGCTCGTCCGGGACAAAGTTGCCAAGCAATTCGCGTCCGCTTGCGACGCGGGAAGCTGACGCCGCAAAGTCGATGGCGCGGCCCGCCGCTCCGTTTCGGGTTGTCGAAAGCGCGTGCACACGCGACGGTGCCGGCCACTCCGGGACGATCCAGTCGAGACCCTGGGCGGCGAGCGCCGCCGCCATCGGCGTCTCATTTTTCACAGGCGGCATCACGCGCGCTTGCGCCGGCGCAGAACATCGAGCAGCGCCGAAAAATCGTCTGGCAGCGGCGACTCCCAGGTCAGCGCAAGTCGCGTCACGGGATGAACGATCCCGAGACGCCACGCATGCAACGCCTGCCTGGGAAAGACCGGACCGCTGCTCGCCTGGCCGGCAACAATGCGCCCTCGGCGGGCAGCAAGGCCCAAGCGGCGACCGTAGCCGGGATCGCCGATCAGAGGATGACCGATGGATGCGAGGTGAACGCGAATCTGATGCGTGCGGCCGGTTTCGAGCCGGCAGAGGATCAGCGTGCTGTCACCGAAGCGCTCGCGCACTGCGTAGTGCGTAACGGCGTGCTTGCCCGCCGAAACGACCGCCATCGAGGTGCGCTTCACCGGATGGCGTCCGATCGGCGCATCGACCGTCCCGCCGCTCGCGATGTCTCCCGCGGCCAGCGCGAGATATTCGCGGCGCACGCTGCGCGCCTGCAATTGCCGGACGAGCTCGGTCTGCGCGGTTTCGGTCTTGGCCACGACCAGGAGCCCGGTCGTGTCCTTGTCCAGGCGATGAACGATGCCCGCGCGCGCAACGCCAGAGAGCTGCGGCGCGTGGTGCAACAGCGCGTTCGCGAGTGTCCCATCCCAGTTGCCGTTGCCGGGATGAACCACCAGGCCGGCCGGCTTGTCGATCACCATCAGCGCATCGTCTTCATACACGACCGACAAGGGCAGCGCCTGCGCGACAAAGGGAACGACGCGCGGATCGGCAAGCGGCGAAACGGTAATCCGCTCGCCGCCCAAGAGCTTTTGCTTTGCCGCGGCCGGTGTGCCGGCGACGGTGACGCGACCGGCATCGATCCACGACCTGATCCGGCTGCGCGAATGCTGCGGCATGAGCCGGGCGAGCACCTGGTCGAGCCGCATGCCCGCGTATTGCGCCGGGGCGGTCAGCTCATCGACGGGCGCATCGGCGACGGTCGCGAGCGCTGAGTTATAATCCGCAGCCAAGGAAGGGCAGGGCAATGATGTCGAAAATTCGCAGAATCGCGATCGCGCTGTTGATCGTTTCAGGTGTGATGGCTTGCAGCTGGTTACCCGAAGTCAAGGAGGAAACCACAGGCTGGTCGGCCGAAAAGCTGTACTCGGAGGCACACGGCGCGCTGGTGTCGGGCAATTATACGCGCGCGGTCAAGCTCTTCGATACGCTCGAAGGGCGTTTCCCGTACGGTCGATATGCGCAGCAGGCGATCCTCGAGGGCGCTTACGCCAACTTCCGGCAAGGCGAGACCACGCCCGCGATTGCGGCCTGCGATCGCTTCATCCGAACCTATCCCAATCACCAGATCGTCGACTACGCCTACTATCTCAAGGGGCTCATAAACTTCCGTGAGGACCAGGGGATATTCGGCTACATCGCCGAACAGGATCTGTCCGAGCGCGACCCGAAGATGACCAAGGAGGCGTTCGCTGCCTTCCGCGAGATAGCGACACGGTTTCCCGACAGCAAGTATGCGGCCGACTCGATCGAGCGAATGCGCTATCTCACCAATGCGCTCGCCGGATACGAAGTCCACGTCGCGCGTTATTACTACAACCGCGGTGCCTATGTTGCGGCGGCCAACCGAGCGCAGGCGACGCTGACCAACTACCCGAAAACGCCGGCGAACGAGGATGCGCTCATCGTGCTGGTCAACAGCTACGACAAGCTTCAGATGCCGCAGCTACGCGATGACGCGCAGCGCGTACTCAAGGAAACCTTTCCAAACGGAAAGGGTTCCACGCTTCGCGCCAGGTCATGGTGGCAATTCTGGGCCAAGGACGAGCTGCCGCCGCCGTCGGTCGACGCGCCGTCGGTCAACGACATGAAGCCATGGTGGAAATTCTGGCAGCTCGACGAAGAGAAGCCGTGGTGGAAAATCTGGTAGCGTCGCCTTTCCACGCTCTGCCGGGTTCCTAGCCGTTGCCCGGCGGCGATTCAGACCTCCGCCGGTAGTGCCGCGAAAAATTCCTCCACGTCGGCCAGCTCGCGCGTGCGCCGCATGGGTGGCAGCGCTTGCCAGATGCGCCGTCCGTAGGGTTTTTCCACCAGCCGCCGATCGCAGATCATAAGAACCCCGCGGTCCGTCTCGGATCGGATGAGGCGTCCGGCGCCTTGCTTCAAGCTGATCGCTGCCTGCGGCAACTGATAATCCATGAACGGGTTGCCGCCTTCGCGTGCGATGTGCTCGAGCCGGGCCGCGAACAAGGGATCGTCGGGGGGCGCGAAGGGCAGCTTGTCGATGATGACCACCGACAGCGCCTCTCCCTGAACGTCGACGCCTTCCCAGAAACTCTGGCTGCCG
Source organism: Casimicrobiaceae bacterium (assembly GCA_035601875.1). Lineage (GTDB taxonomy): Bacteria > Pseudomonadota > Gammaproteobacteria > Burkholderiales > Casimicrobiaceae > PALSA-1003. The sequence goes on from DATNNK010000357.1 coordinate 2,551, forward strand.
AGCAGCACGGCGTTACCGAGCCTTCGGAAACGCGTCAGCAATTCCGATCGCGATCCTTCTCCCTGAACCAGCAGCGGAAAGCTCATGCCTTCGCGTTCCATTGCCGCGGCGAGCGATTCGCGCGCGCGGGCGAGTGCACGCAGGGTCGTAAACAGCAGGAAGGCGCGTCCGCCGCTGGCCTTCAACACCGGCAGCGCCGCCGCGACCACCGCTTCGGTGTGCTCGATGCTGTTCGGAGGCGGCAGATGGCGCGGGAGATAGAGTAAGCCCTGCTGCGCGTAGTCGAACGGACTCTCCCAATAGCCGGTGGTCGCGCCGCCAAGGCCGAGCTCGCGCTGGTAGAGCGCGAAGTCGCCGCCGATGGCCAGTGTTGCCGAAGTGAAAATCCACGCGCGCGCGTCGTCGGTAACCTGTTTGGAAAAAATCTCCGCCACCGAAAGAGGAGACGCACGCAATTGCCACCCATGCATGCTCACCTCCAGCCATCGAATCCACTCCGCGTCCTCACTCGTCCCCTTCGGGCGCAGGCCCTCGCGCCAGCGGCTCAGGCGCGCCATCGAATCAGCGGCGCGGGTCGCACACTGCGCTAGCTCGTCGCTGCGTTCCGCCTGGTGCCCGAGCTCGCGCGCGAGGCCGCTAAGCGCGTCGCCCAGCGCGTCGAGCGCGGTGGTGAATCCGGGCCGTTGCGCAACCACGGACTGCAGCCATTTTCCGGGCACGTCGCCCACGCTTAAGCGAAACCGGCGCAGCGCTTGTGCCAGCATCTGCGCCGCATCGGGGAGCGGCGCGTAGTCGCGGGCCGAGCGGAGCCCTTCGGCTTCGGCATCGCGGGCAAGCTCGCCCAGGCTGCCGGCGCTTATTTCCTCGCCGAAGAACAGCGTCGCGGTGTCGGGCAACTGGTGCGCTTCGTCAAGGATCACG
>DATNNK010000358.1:0-12664 GCA_035601875.1 Casimicrobiaceae bacterium
CCCGGCGAGAGCTTCGTCACCTTGGCCGGACACATCGTCAGCGCCGACGCGGTCAGTTTTTTTGCGCCGGACAGCGAGCTTCACGGCGTGATCGCGCGCCAGCGCGAACTCGCCGAGCTCGCGCAGGCCATCGTCATCGCGCGCGCCGACACCGACCTGGCGGCGAGCGCCCGCACCGCCGCGGAAAACGATCTCAAGGCGCGCCAGCAGGAGTATCACGCCGAAAGCATGGCCATGTCGTCGCAGCAGCGCCGCTGCCATGACCTCGAGCTGGAGCTGATGCAATTGCGGCAGGCGGCCGAGACCGCGCAAAGGCGTCGCGCCCAGATCGCCGATGAGCTCGCGGCGCTGGTCCGCGACGAGGCCACTGAGCGCGAATCGCTGGCCGCGACCGATGTCGAGGTCAACAGCAGCAGGCGGCAATTGGCGGAAGCGACGCAGCAACAGGAAAGCTCGCGCCACGCCCGGGAGCAAGCGGAGGCCGCGCTGGCCAAGGGACGTGAGCGGGCAAGGCTTGCCGAGCGCGCGGCGCAGGAGGCGGGCTTCGCCGAGCGATCGTGCCGCGAGCGCATTGTCGAGCTCAACCGCCGCCGCGAAGGCATCGAGGCGCAAATCGCGCAGCAGCAGGCGCTGGTCGCGCAGGTCGCCGACGAGCGGCGACAGATCGACTGGAGCCCGGTGGAAGCCTCGCTTCAGGCTCAGCTCGCTTCGCGGGCAGCCGCGGAGCAGGCGCTGGCAGCGGCGCGCGACCGGCAAGAGTCGCTCGCATCCGAGATGCGGCTGGCCGACCAGGCGCGGCTCACTATCGACCAGCGGCTCGAGCCTGCGCGCGCACGTATCGACGAGATGCGGCTCAAGGAACAAGCCGCGGTGCTGTCGGAGGAGATGTACACGCAGCAACTCGACGAGGCGCACGCCGAGCTTGCCGGCCTTCCCGAGCAGCTCAAGGCGTGGGGAAGGGCGAGTACGCTGCCGGGCGAAATCGAGCGTCTCGGGCAGGTGATTGCCGCTCTGGGTCCGGTCAACCTCGCGGCGCTGGACGAGCTCTCGCAGACCGCGGAGCGCAAGCAGTATCTGGATGCTCAGGCGCAGGATCTGACCGAGGCAATGACGACCCTCCAGAGCGCGATCCGTCAGATCGACCGCGAATCGCGCGAGCTTCTGCAGCAGACCTTCGATTCGGTCAACGTCAACTTCGGCAAATTATTTCCGACCCTTTTCGGTGGCGGCCAGGCGAGGCTGGTCTTAAGCGGCGAGGAAATCCTCGATTCCGGCGTGCAGGTGATCGCTCAGCCACCCGGAAAGCGCAATACGTCGATCCATCTGCTCTCCGGCGGGGAGAAGTCGCTGACGGCGATCGCACTGGTTTTTGCGCTGTTCCAGCTGAACCCGGCGCCGTTCTGCCTGCTCGACGAAGTCGACGCGCCGCTCGACGATCCGAATACCGATCGCTTCTGCGCGCTGGTGCGCACGATGGCCGAGGTGACGCAGTTTCTGTTCATCAGCCATAACAAGATCACCATGGAAATGGCGAATCAGCTGGTGGGGATCACGATGCCCGATCCGGGCGTCTCGCGCGTCGTCGCGGTAGACATCGCCGAGGCGCTGGAGCTGGCCGAAACCACGACGTCATAATCCGATGGCTGGCATGAACCCCTTGTTCGTCGGTCTCATCGCCGCCGGCGTCCTGCTCGTCGCCGGCGTGCTGATCTACAATTGGCTGCAGGAGCGCCGGGTGCGCCGCCGGATGGACACCGCGCTCCGCAAGTCTGACGGCACTCCGCCAGGCGTGACGCGCGGTCGGGGACGAATCGAGCCGATGTTGAACGCCGACAACTCGGAGTCTTCGCAAAGCGTCGCGATCGAGATGGCGCCGGAAGACGACGAGTCGCTGCTCCCGCACGTTGCCGACGAAATCCCGGACGAATCGCTGTCGCAGGTCGTGCCAGCGACCAAAGCCGAACGCCTTGGCCTCGCGCCCGATCCGGATATCGAGTGCGTCGCTTTGCTTCAGCCGGCGCAGGCCGCTTCCACTGCGGCACTCGGTTCGGCACGGTCGGCGGACGGCGCAAAACCGGTGCGCTGGCTCGGTCGGCGCGGGGTCGGTACGCCCTGGCAACTCATCGACGGCACGACGCAAGGCCCATGGCACGAAGTCGCCGCGTGCCTGCTGCTCGCGAACCGCGCCGGTCCGGTGTCGCGCGCGGAGCTCGATTCCTTTCAGCGCCTGGTTTCCGAGCTTGCCGTGGCCTTGGGAGCGCCGAATGCGAGGATCGATCCCGCGGCGGAAGCCGATCGTGCCGAGGCGCTCGACCGCTTTTGTGCCGATCTCGACGTCCAGATCGGGCTCACCATCCTCAAGAGCGAATTGGGCCAGATCGCCGGAACGCGCTTGCGCGGCGTGGCCGAAGCGGCGGGATTCCGGATCAACGCGGCGGGGCATTTCGAGCACGCGCAGGAGGAGACCGGCGCGGCGATGTACACGCTGCAAAATTACAAGCAGGAGCCTTTCAGCGTCGAAAGTCTGCGCCGGATGACCACGCCGGGCGTCGTGTTTGTGCTCGATGTTCCCCGGGTTTCCGATCCGGTGCGGGTGTTCGATCAGATGCGCATGGTCGCGAAGCGCATGACGCAGACCCTCGAAGGCGTGCTGGTCGATGACAATCGGCGCCCGATCACCGACACCTCGCTGGCCGCGATTCGCGCCCAGGTGCAGGTCACGGCCACGGCCTTGCGCGATGCGCACATCGATCCAGGCGGCCCGCGCGCTCTGCGCTTGTTCGGCTAGCTCGCCGAGGCTGAAATTCGTGGCCACGACTGCGGTCCCCGCGAAGATCGCACAGCGCGCGGCGAAGCTTCGCACTGATCTGGATGCGCACAACTATCGCTATTACGTCGAGGACACGCCCGCGGTGAGCGACGCGGAATACGACAGCCTGTTCCGGGAGTTGGAGGCGATCGAGCGCGACTATCCGGCGCTTGCGACGCCCGATTCACCGACGCAGCGCGTCGGCGGTCAGCCGGCGACCGAATTCGATCCTGTCACCCACCGGGTACCGATGCTGTCGCTCAACAATGCATTCGCGGACGAGGAGGCCGAGGCTTTCGATCGACGCGTCCGTACCACGCTTGGCGTCGAGCGGGTGGATTATGCGGTCGAGCCAAAATTCGACGGCCTCGCGGTCAGCCTGGTCTACGAGCAAGGGCGTTTCACGCTCGGCGCGACGCGTGGCGATGGCTACACCGGCGAAAACGTCACCGCCAACCTGCGAACCGTGCGCGCGATACCGATGCGGCTGCCGGCGGATGCGCCGCCTTTGCTCGAAGTCCGCGGCGAGGTTCTCATGCTCAAGCGCGATTTCGCCGCGCTTAACGCGGCGCAGGGCTCGGCCGGAGAAAAGCTATTCGTCAATCCGCGCAACGCCGCGGCAGGCGCGCTGCGCCAGCTCGATTCGGCAATCACGGCTTCGCGCCGGCTGGCCTTTTTCGCCTACGGCGTGGGCGCCGTCGAATGGGGGGCGGTCAAGCCGCCCGCGACACAGGACGCGCTGCTCAAGCTGCTCACCGCGCTACGGCTTCCGATCGCATCGCAGCGCTCGGTGGTCCGCGGCCTCGAAGGGCTGCTCGGCTATTACCGCGCCATCGGCAGCAAGCGCGACAACTTGCCGTTCCAGATCGATGGCGTCGTCTACAAGGTCAATCAGTTCGAGCACCAGGAGCGCCTGGGCTTCGTCTCAAGGGCGCCGCGCTTCGCGCTCGCCCACAAGTTTCCCGCGGAGGAGCTTCCGACCGAAGTCCTGGCGATCAACGTCCAGGTGGGGCGCACCGGCGCGCTGACGCCGGTGGCACGGTTGAAGCCGGTATTCGTCGGCGGCGTGACGGTGGTCAGCGCGACGCTGCACAATGAAGACGAAGTGCGGCGCAAGGACGTGCGCGTCGGAGACACGGTCATCGTCCGCCGCGCCGGCGACGTGATACCCGAAGTCGTGCGGGTGCTGCCCGAGAGCCGGCAGCCCAATGCGCCGCAGTTCGTGCTGCCCAAGCGCTGCCCGGAATGTGGCTCCAAGGTGGTTCGCCTGCCGGACGAGGCGATCGCGCGCTGTTCCGGCGGCCTGGTATGTCCGGCGCAGCGCAAGCAGGCTCTACTTCACTTTGCCAGTCGACGCGCGTTGGATATCGAAGGGCTCGGCGGCAAGCTGGTCGATCAACTGGTCGACGCGGGACTGGTGCACACGCCGGCCGATCTCTACAAGCTCGACGTTGCCGCCCTGGCCGCGCTCGATCGGATGGCCGACAAATCCGCGGCAAACGTCGTCGCCGCGATCAACAAAAGCCGGGCCACGACGCTTGCGCGGTTCATTTACGCGCTGGGCATCCGTCACGTGGGCGAGACCACCGCGGCGGACCTTGCACAGCATCTCGGGACCCTCGACACGCTGCTGGCCGCCGACGAACACGCGCTGCTCGAGGTGCGCGACGTCGGTCCGGTGCTGGTTCAGAGCATCCTGCAGTTTCTTGCCGAGGCGCACAACCGGAAGGTGATTGCCGATTTGCGCTCCGCCGGGGTACATTGGACCGAGACGGCACCCCGCAGAGCACGCGCCGGCAAGCTGTCGGGCTTGACCTTCGTGCTCACGGGCACGCTGCCGATGCTCGCACGCGACGATGCCAAGGCGCTAATCGAGGAGCATGGCGGCAAGGTCGCCGGCAGCGTGTCGAAGAAGACCTCGTATCTAGTCGCAGGCGCCGAGCCCGGCAGTAAGCTCGACAAGGCCGGCGAGCTCGGCGTGCCGGTGCTGGATGAACAACAATTGAAGGCAATGGTCACCAACGGACGAATCAAGTGACGACACTGACTGCACTCGCCCGGCCTTGCCAAGCTCCCGATGAGGGCCAACGGAAATTCCATTCGTACCTTCCGACACGCGACAAGGATCTCGATGGCAATCGCTAGAGTGACCAAGGCGGTGTTCCCTGTCGCGGGTCTGGGCACCCGCTTTCTGCCTGTCACCAAGGCAAGCCCCAAGGAAATGCTGCCGGTGGTCGACAAACCGTTGATCCAGTACGCCGTCGAGGAAGCCGCCGCCGCCGGTATCACCGACATGATTTTCATCACCGGACGCAACAAGCGCGCGATCGAAGACCATTTCGACAAGGCCTATGAGCTGGAGACGGAGCTGGCGGCACGTCACAAGACCGCGCTCCTGGAGGCGGTGCAGGCCGCCACACCGCGCGGCATCAATTGCATCTACATACGCCAGACGGAAGCACTCGGCCTCGGCCATGCGGTGCTCTGCGCCGAGCCGGTGATCAACGAAGAGCCGTTTGCGGTCTTTCTAGCCGATGACCTGATCGATGCCACCGTGCCGGTGATGCGACAGATGACCGACATCGCCGAACGCGAGCAATACTCGGTGATCGGCGTCATGACGGTGTTGGAGAATGAAGTTGGGAGTTATGGCGTGGTCGAGACCGAGGCGATCGCGAGCCGGGTCAGCCGTGTCTCCCGCATCATCGAAAAGCCCAAGCCCGGGTTGACCCAATCGCGGCTCGCCGTCGTGGGACGCTACATTCTCACCCCGCGCATTTTTCATCATTTGCGCACCATCTCGGCCGGTGCGGGCGGCGAAATTCAGTTGACCGACGGCATCTCGCGCCTGCTCGACGATGAAAAGGTACTCGCCTACGAATTCGAAGGGCGCCGTTACGACTGCGGCAACAAGCTCGGGTATCTCGAGGCGACCGTGGAGCTAGGGGTCAAGCACGCGGAAGTCGGAGCGAGTTTTTCCAGCTTTCTCAAGCGCCGACAATGACGCTCAACGAGCTTCGCTACATCGTCGCGGTGGCGCAGGAAAAAAACTTTGGCCGTGCCGCGCAGCGCTGTTTCATCAGCCAGCCCGCGCTGTCAGTGGCGATTCAGAAGCTGGAGGAAGAGCTGCAAACGCAACTCTTCGAGCGGGGAAAGAGCGAGATCACGGTGACGCCGGTCGGCGAGCGCATCGTCGAGCAGGCCCACAAGGTGCTGGAAGAAGCGGCGCGCATCCGCGATATCGCGCAAGCCGGCCGCAACCAGCTTGCGGGGCTGTTCCGGCTGGGCGCGATCTACACGGTCGCGCCATATCTGCTGCCCGATCTTGTTCCGGCGCTCAACGCGCTGGCACCGGACATGCCGCTGGAAATCGAGGAAAACATCACCGAGCAGCTCGAGGCTGCTCTCAAGACCGGCCGCATCGACGCAGCGATCATCGCGCTGCCCTTTCAGCCGCCGGGCATTGCCACCGAATTCCTCTACGAGGAGCCATTCCAGGTCGTTGTCCCGCAGCGTCATCCCTGGGCCAAACGCAAGACGATCGACCCCTCCGAGTTGGCTGGCGAACACGCGATCCTGCTCAACGTCGGCCACTGCTTTCGTGACCAGGTGCTCGAAAGCTGCCCGGAGCTCAATCGCGGCGACGCGCCGGTTACACGCAGCAATTCGCTGGAGACTATTCGCAACATGGTGGCGTCCGGGCTGGGCATTTCCGTCCTGCCGCGCGATGCATTGACGCCGAAATACCATAGCCGGCTGGTGGTGCCCGTGCCGTTCGCTAAGCCGGTGCCATCGCGGCGCATCGCGCTCGCGTATCGCAAGAGCTTCCCGCGACCCGCGGCTATCGCCGCCATTCGCGAGGCCGTCGCCGCCTGTCGCGGCACGAAGTTGAAGGTGCGATCGGCCGCTTAGGATTCGGATCGCGTCGCCGCGTCGGTCCAGTATGCTTCGGTCAGAAATTCACTCGATGGTTCGCGCCGAAATCCGCTCCTTTATCTCGGACCTTCTGACGCCGCACCCTAGAAGCCGTACAGCCGGACCGGATTGTCGACCAGAATGCGCTGGCGCGTCGCGTCGTCGTCAGCCCATTCGAGCAGCAAATCGAGCAGCGAGGCGGTGTCGGGAACGACACTGCGACCGGGGTGCGGCCAGTTGCTCGCCCACACGCACCGTTCCGGCGCGAAGGCGACCAGCGCGCGGGCGAGCGTGGAGACGTCCTCGTAATGCGGTGGACCAGTCTTCGAGGTCTCGTAAGGCGCCGACAGCTTGACCCAGGTGTTGCCAGCGTCGAGGAGCCTTAGCAAGGTCTGAAATCCGGGATGACCGGTCGCGACCGGCTCCAGGAACTTGCCGTTATGGTCGATGACCAGCGGAACCGGCAATCTCGCAAATACGTTTTCATATTGTGCGAGGTCGCGGCCATCGAGCTGCATCTGAACGTGCCAGTCGAAGCCGGCGACGCGCGCTGCCATCGTTTCCAGCGTCTCCAGCGGCAGCATGCCGCCGGGAAGAAGATGGTAGCGGATGCCGCGAACCCCCGCGCGCGTGAGCCGATCGAGCTCGGCATCGGTTGCGGCGGGATCGACGATCGCGATCGCTCGCGCGCTTTCGCCCAGCTTGTCCAGAGCCTCGAGCATGCAGCGGTTGTCGAAGCCGTATCCGTTCGGTTGCACGAGCACCAGTCGCGACAAGCCGAGCGTTTTCTGCACCACCAGATAGTCCTCCAGCGGCGCGTGCGGCGGCTTGAACACCGCCTGCGGCACCAACGGATACCGATCTTCGTAGACGTGCATGTGGCAATCGCAGGCGCCGGGCGGAGCCACGAGTTTCGGTGGCGTCATCGGAAGAGAGTTTTCATGGGAGGCGGAAGGCGCGGCGAATTCCGAAAGATGACATTTCAGCGGTGCGACATCAAGTACAATTCACGCCTAGAAATCGCGCGTCTTCGGTCGCAACTTGCGGCGCTACTCATTTGGCAAATAAGCGCCGGAGTCGCCTCGGTGACGTGCCACCGAACTCAAATCGTGGGAGCAAGGCATGGCCTCGGACCTCAAAGGAAAGGTAGTTCTCATCACCGGAGCGTCAACGGGCATCGGAGCCGCCGCCGCACGCGCATTTGCACAATTGGGTAGTCGGCTGCTGATCCACTACAACGCGAGCCGGGAGGCCGCCGAGTCCGTCGCCCAAGACATCAGGACGCTTGGCGGAGAGGCGCATCTGGTCGGCGGCGATGTAACGCAGACCGTGAACGTGAAGCGCATCGTTGCCGAGTCACTCGCCGCGTTCGGCAGGATCGACGTCCTGATCAACAACGCGGGCGGCATGATCGGCCGCACCAAGATCGACGACTATAGCGACGACTATCTGCGCCAGGTCCTGGCGCTCAACGTGACGCAGGTCGCGATGTTCATGCACGAGGTTATTCCCGTGATGCGCAGGCAGGGCGGCGGCAACGTCATCAATGTCACCTCGATCGCCGCACGCCACGGCGGCGGCGGCGGCGCGATTATTTACGCGGGCGCCAAGGGCTTCATTTCGACCGCCACGCGGGGATGGGCGAAGGAGGTGGTCGGGGACAAGATCCGCGTCAACGCCGTCTCACCGGGCGTCATCACGACTCCATTTCACGAACGCTACTCCAATGCCGAGCAACTCAAGGCGATGCAGGCCACCATCCCGATGAACCGGCTGGGGAGCGCGGAGGATTGCGCCGGCACGTTCGTGTACCTTGCCTCGGATGAAATGAGCGGCTACGTCACCGGCCAAATCATCGAGGTCAACGGCGGCCAGTACATGCCGTAGGGTCAAACGCTGCCTAGCAGCGGTGGCAGCTCAGAAAGCGAGTCAAGCACCGCATCGGGTTTCGGCCCGTGTCGGTCCAGCGGGGCCCGATTGCGATTGATCCAGAACGAAGTGAAGCCGAATGCTTTGGCGCCGATGGCGTCCCAGGCGTTCGCCGAAACGAAGCCGATCCGAATCGGCAGCAAGTTCAAGTGATCGACTGCGAGTTGATAAACGCGGGGGCTGGGTTTGTAAATACCGGCGGCATCGACGGAAAGGATCGCATCGAGATGACGGGCCACGCCGGTGGCGGCGGCCAGCGGCTCGAGCATCGCGCGGGTGCCATTGGAAAGGATCAATCGCGGGCGAGGGCCCAGGCGCGCCAGGGTGGGCGCGGCGTCGGCATACGCAGACAGGTCGAGATACGAGTCCAGCACGCGGTGGCGAGCTGCGCCGGCGAGCGACAAGCCCAGGGCCTCCGCGGCGTAATCCAGCGCGTGCGCCGTCACGGCGGCGAAATCTTCGCGCCGTTGGGCCGGGCTCTGCATCAGACTCTGTAACCAGCTGTATTCGAGTTGTTTGGAGCGCCAGAGCTGCGACAACTCCGCGCCGCGGCCCGGAAACAGCCGCTCGACCGTGGCCGCGACCGACTGCACGTCGAACAGCGTTCCATACGCGTCGAAAACCAGCGCGTCGATTAGAAAAGCAGCTGTGGATTTTGCAATCATCGAGGCACCTCAGCGCGAATTTCTCCCCCATCCTATGCAAAAATTGGCGCGATAGGTGCAAGCAGGCAAACGCAGGCAAAAAAATAGGGGTTACACTTGCGTGCAACCCCTTGGTTCCATGGTGGGCGATACTGGTGTCGAACCAGTGACCCCTGCCGTGTGAAGGCAGTGCTCTACCTCTGAGCTAACCGCCCCGCGCGAACCCAGACAGGAGCGAGTATTTAAGCACGCGCCTCACTCGAGGGTCAAACCGATGTCTTTCTTTGTCGATGAGTGTCCAGGACAAAAACTGCCCCAATGCAGTGCGCAATAACCCATGAAATAGCCTTTGCCCCGGCGCTGGCGGCCGGCTCTTTTTCCTAAGCTTCTAGACTCAAAAGCAAAAACCCAAGTGGCGCAAGTCTTGCTAAAAGACCTCCAATCTCAACATTTTTCCCCCGTGTCCCGCCTCCATTACGATGAGATGCGAGCGAGCGACGGCTCGGTCCGCCCCCATTACCAGGGATTTGCCGACTGGTTGCACCGGACGCCGGCCGAAAAGATCGCCCAGAAACGCGAGGAAGCCGAGCGCGCCTTCCATCGCGTCGGCATCACCTTCGCGGTTTACGGGGAAGATGCCGGCACCGAACGCTTGATTCCCTTCGACATCGTCCCGCGCATCATTCACGCGGCGGAATGGCGGCTGCTCGAGCAGGGCCTGAAGCAGCGAGTCAATGCACTCAACCTCTTCCTGAACGATATCTATCACGAACAAAGCATCTTGAAGGCGGGTGTCGTGCCCGCGGATCGGGTGCTCGGCAACTCGCAGTATCGGCGCGAAATGCAGGGCATGCAGGTGCCCGGCGGCATCTACGCGCATATCGCCGGCGTCGACGTGGTGCGTGTAGCGGAAGGCGAGTATTTCGTTCTGGAGGACAATCTCCGGGTGCCGTCGGGGGTTTCGTACATGCTCGAAAACCGCAAGATGATGATGCGGCTTTTCCCCGAGCTGTTCGCGCGCCAGGCGATCAGGCCGGTGGAGCATTACCCCGACATGCTGCTGGAAAATCTACGTGGCGTCGCGCCCGCAGGGGAGGACCAGCCCGAAGTTGCGTTGCTGACCCCGGGAGCGCACAACTCCGCCTATTTCGAGCACGCGTTTCTCGCCCAGCAGATGGGCGTCGAGCTGGTCGAGGGACAGGACCTATTCGTGCAGGACGACGCCGTTTTCATGCGCACCACGCGCGGTCCGAAGCGGGTGCACGTGCTCTACCGTCGGGTCGACGACGATTTTCTGGATCCGCTCGCGTTCAGGTCGGACTCGATGCTCGGCGTGCCAGGATTGTTTGCGGCCTACCGGGCGGGCAAGGTAACGCTTGCCAACGCGATCGGCACCGGGGTCGCCGACGACAAATCGATCTATCCGTTCGTGCCCGAGATGATCCGCTTCTATCTGACCGAGGAGCCGATTCTCAACAACGTAGCGACCTACCAGCTGCACAAGAAGGACGACCTGAGCTATTGCCTGGATCATCTGTCGGAACTGGTGGTCAAGGAAGTACACGGCGCGGGCGGCTATGGCATGCTGATCGGTCCGGCCGCGAGCAGTGCCGAGTGCGACGCGTTTCGCGCCCGCATCCTTGCGCAACCGGAAAAATATATTGCGCAGCCGACCCTCGCGCTCTCGACCTGTCCGACCTTTACTGCCTCGGGGCTCGCGCCGCGACATATCGATCTCCGGCCCTACGTCCTTTCGGGCAAGGCCGTCAATCTGGCGCCCGGAGGCCTGACGCGGGTTGCGCTGCGCGAAGGATCGCTGGTGGTCAACTCGTCGCAGGGCGGCGGCACCAAGGACACCTGGGTGATGGCCGGGTAGCATTCCCGCGGAATCCGATGCTTTGTCGCACCGCCAACGAGTTGTACTGGATGGCCCGCCACATCGAACGGGCCGAAAACACGGCGCGCTTGCTCGATGTCACCTACCGCATGGCGTTGCTCCCGTACGAGACGATCGAGCCCGGCCTCGCCTGGGCCGAACCCTGGGCGGTGCCGCTGATCACGTCCGGGCTCGCTACCGATTTCTACGAAAGCCATCAGCACCTCTCGGCCGAAAACGTCCTGCGTTTCATGATTCTCGACGCGGCCAATACCTCGTCGATCTACTGTTGCCTGCGCGCCGCACGCGAATCGGCGCGCGCGGTGCGCGGCGCGATCACGTCGGAGATGTACGAGGACCTCAATTCCGCGTGGCTGGACATGCGCGTGTACGATTACAACCGTATCCAGTCGTCCGGCGTCTCGGAGTTTCTCGACTGGGTCAAGATGCGCTCGCACCTCTTTCGCGGCGTAACCTTCGGAACCATGCTTCGCGACGAGGCGTACCACTTCATACGGCTTGGCACGCACATCGAGCGCGCCGACAACACCGCACGCATTCTCGACGTCAAGTACCACACCTTGCTGCCCTCTGCCGCCGACGTCGGCGGCGCGGTCGATTACTATCAGTGGAGCGCGCTGCTGCGGTCGGTGTCGGGCTTCGAGTCATATCGCAAGATCTACAGCGACGTGATCACACCGCGACGGGTAGCCGAGCTGCTGATCCTGCGCGCAGACATGCCGCGATCGCTGCTTTCGTGCATGAACTTCATTCATGAAACGCTCCGGGTGCTGTGCGACGACAGCTCGAGGGAGATCGAGCGCGTTGCCGGCGAGTTGCACGCCAAGCTTCGCTACGGCCGGACCGACGAAATCATCAAGCTGGGCCTCCACGAGTACCTCCTGGATTTTCTGGACAGCATCTCGGCGCTGGGAGCCGAGATCAACACCCACTTCCTGGTGCCGGGCTAGCCAATGTTTCGGTGGGAACAGCCCATTCCGGTAGTGCGAGCCGGCATTCATGCAACGCGACGGACTCTAGTGCATAGTTCCGGTTACCCGCGGGAATTCACGCGTACCCTCCGTTCCGGTAGAATCGCGCCTCACTTGCACGCCGCCCACCGCTCATGACCTACTGCGTTGCCATGTCGCTCGATGCGGGAATGATTTTTGCCTCCGACTCGCGCACCAATGCCGGCGTCGACCAGGTTGGCAAATTTTCCAAGATGCGTGTCTTTGCCCGCGAAGGCGACAGGATCATTGTCACGCTTTCGTCCGGCAACCTGTCCATGACTCAGAGCGCACTCAACATCCTGGAGCAGCGAGCGCGCTCCGGAGACAATCAACAGCAATTGTGGAATGCGACCTCCATGTTCGACGTGTCACGCCTGGTCGGCGACGCGCTGCGCGAGGTCAAAACCCGGGACGGACCCTATCTGTTACAGAACAATATCGATTCTCACGCCAACTTCATCGTCGGCGGCCAGTTGCG
>DATNNK010000359.1:0-5691 GCA_035601875.1 Casimicrobiaceae bacterium
GCTCGAGCAGATGGCAGGCGACATCGTGCGCGCGCGGCCTGACGTGATCGTGACAGGCAGCGGCGCCGCCGTCCTCCCGATGATGCGCGCCGGTGTCAAGCTTCCGATCGTGTTCGTTTTGAGCGCTGACCCGGTCGAGGCGAAGGTCGTCGCAAGCTTCGCGCGGCCGGGCGGCAACTTGACAGGCATGAGCCTGTTCTCGATCTATCTAATGGGCAAGAGGTTGGAACTCCTGAAGGAATCGATGCCGGGGCTTAAGCGGATTGCGATTATCGCAAACCCCGAACATGGGGGTCAGCCGCTCGAGCTCAAGGCGGCTCAGGAGGCGGCGACGAGTCTCGCACTTTCCTACCGCTACTTCCCGCTGTGGAGCGAAAGCAACCTTGAGCAGGCGCTTGCGGACATCGCCCGTGGGCGTGACGAGGCGATCCTGGCGTTCGCCGACGGGTTCACCATGAGCTTCGCGGAGCGGATCGCTGCGTTCTCGGTCACGAACAGGATCCCGGCGGTGTCGGGCTGGGCGTTGTTCGCGCAGCGTGGCAACCTGATGTCCTACGGGCCGATCGTCGACGAGTGTTATCGCCGTCTCGCCGAGTACGTCGACAAGATCTTTAAGGGCGCGAAGCCCGGTGAGCTTCCTGTCGAACAGCCGACCAAGTTCGAGGTCGTGATCAATCTCAAGACCGCGCAGGCGCTCGGTCTCACGCTGCCGCAATCGCTGCTGGTACGCGCAGATAAGGTGATTCGATAGCCGCCTCCGGGTTGTTCGCGGTTAAGACGCGACCGGTCACGATGCAATCAACGATCTTCATTCCGGCGAAACTTTCGCCGCTGCATTGACCCGCTGCGACGAAAAACCTTGGCGCATCCGATCAGTCTTGCCGCATTGACGGTGCTCGAGCTCACTCCGCCCGAGATGGTGTCGTGCGCGGTCGAAGCGGGCTTCGATTGCGTCGGTCTGCGGATCATTCCGGCAACACCGCAGGAAGTGCAGCATCCGATGGTCGGCGATACACCGCTGGTGCGCGAGAGCGAGCGGCGGCTGAAGGACACCGGCCTGCGTGTTCTCGACGTTGAGATCTTCCGCTTGCGGCCCGATACGGTCATCGCCGATTACGAAGCGGCGCTGGCGACTGGCGCGCGTTTCGGCGCGACAGAGGCGCTGGTCGCGGGCAACGACCCTGACGAGGCGAGGCTCATTGTGAACTTCGCGGCCTTTTGCGAGCTCGCGCAGCAATTCGGCATCGGCGGCAATCTGGAGCCGATGCCGTGGACCGACTGCAAGAACTTCGCCCAAGGCGTGCGCATCGTGACCGCCGCGGCCCACGAGAACGGCGGCATCCTCATCGATCCGATCCACTTCGACCGGGGCGGCAGCAGCGCCAGCGAAATTTCCGGTGTGCCGCGCACGCGATTTCGCTACATGCAGTTGTGCGATGCGCCTGCCGAGCGCCCAACCGACATCGAGGGATTGTTGCATCAGGCACGTGCGGAACGGCTGATGCCCGGCGATGGCGGGCTCGATCTCACCGGCATCCTGCGCGCGTTGCCCGCCGATCTTCCCATCGGTCTCGAGATTCCGATGGAGACCTTGGCCAAGACTGTCCCTGCGGGCGAGCGCACCAAGGAAATGCTTGCCAAGACAAGGCGATTGCTGGCGAGCTTAGAATAGCGCTCCATTCCGTGGGCCTCCGCGCCTTCGCTTCCTTCCCTCGCCGCGTGACGTGCGGCCTCGTTTATTCACAGGAGACTTCATGGCCGACGCGCCTCAGCCCAGCAGCGACACCAAGGAATCCGACAAGAAGATGCGCGAGCGAGTCGACAAGCTCATCGCGCAGGCGGCCAGCGAGAGCAGCGGCTCCATCACCTTGGGCGCCAAGTCGCTCGAGTACATCGTTAACGCGGCCTTCCTGCCGGTCGTCGCTGGCGGGCTTGAGGGAGCGCTCGGTGAACCCGAGGCCGCCGTGCTCACGACCAGCTATGTGCTGAAGGGCGCCGACCCGCGCACGCGTCCGGTGTGCTTCGCCTTCAACGGCGGCCCGGGTTCGGCGTCGATCTGGCTTCACCTTGGCGCGTTGGGCCCGAAGCGCGTCTTGACCCCCAACGACGCCACCATGCCGACGGCGCCCTACGCGGTGGCCGACAACCCGCACAGCTGGTTCGAGCATTTCGACCTCGTCTTCATCGATCCACCGCATACCGGATGGTCCACCACCACCAGCCTCGACGCGCGCAAGAAGTTGCTGGCGGTCGATGGTGACGTCGACGCGCTGACCGATGTAGTGCGGGTCTGGCTGACGCGTCACAAGCGCTGGGGCTCGGCAGTCTTCCTGGCCGGCGAAAGCTACGGCACGACGCGTGGCGCCGCACTCGCCGACAAGCTGCAAAGCTCGGGAGTTGCTCTCTCCGGTCTCATCCTGATCTCCTGCGCGATGGACCTGCAAAGCATCGTCTTCGCGCCTGCGAACGACCTCCCGTATTCGCTTTTCCTGCCCGCATTCGCCAACGTCTCGCAATATCACGGCCTGCTGAAGGGCGCGCTCGCCAAGTCGCCCGCCGCGGCGCGCGCGGCCGCCGAAGCCTTCGTCGATGAGGAGTACATCGGCGCGCTGCAGGCCGGCGCGCGCCTGGACGGCAAGCGCCGTAGCCGCGTCGCCCGTCGCATCGCCGAACTGACAGGGCTGCCGCAGGCACTGGTCGAGGAAAAGAATCTGCGCATCAGCGAAATGACCTACTTCTTCGAGGCGCTTCGTCCGCAGGGCCGCATCGTCGGCCGTCTCGATGCGCGTGCTACAGGTCCGATGGCCGCGAGCCGCACCCGCGAGTGGGAGTTCGACCCGGGTATCGAAGCCATCGCGTCGCCGTACACCATGGCGGCGATGGCGTACTTCGGTGAACAGCTCGGCATGAACACGGAGACGCGCTACGAGGTGTTGGCGATGGACGTGCACAAAGGCTGGAACTGGAACCGCGGCGAAAACAAGGGCAACAGTTACGCCACGACGAGCCCCGATCTGGCACGCGCGCTGCGCCGCAATCCACACCTCAAGGTCTTGGTCGGCAGCGGCCGTTACGACCTCGGAACGCCGTACAGCGCGAGCGACTGGTCCCTGGCGCAGCTCGATGCGCCGGCCGACGTCCTGGCCCGCGTCCAGCACCATTACTACGACGCCGGCCACATGATGTACACCCGGGAGGAGGACCTGACCCAGCTCAAGGCCGATGTCGCGGCCTGGCTCGAAGCCTGAGGCAGCGTCGTGATTCGCGAAGCTGACGTGGTTGTCATCGGTTCAGGCGGCCTCGGTGCCGCCACGGCTTACTATCTTGCGAAGCGAGGCGGGTTGAGCGTTGCGCTGCTCGACAAGCACGATATCGGATCGCAGACTTCGCCTCGCGCCGCAGGGATGGTGAGCTGCATGCGCAAGGGCGAGCTGATGATCGAACTCATCAAGGACGCTTGCCGCAAAATCGAGACGTTCACTGTGGAGACCGGCCAACCGCTGGATTGGGTGCATTCAGGCAGCCTGAAAATCGCGCGACGGCCCCAGGACGCCGACGTCATCGCAGCCGACCTGGATCGTGGCAGGCGAATGGGCCTTGCCGTTGAGCAGGTCTCGCCAGAAGAAGCCCATCGCCTCAATCCGTTCCTGAAGCCGTCCGGCGTCGTCGCCGCGTTGCGCATCGGCGACGATCGATACTTCGATCCGACACAGGTCGCCATCGGTTTCGCGCGCGCTGCCGCGGCGAAGGGGGCGACCCTGTCGCCGAGAACGGATGTCATCGAAGTTTGCATCGAGGGTGGCAAGGTTACCGGCGTGCAAACCAGCAGCGGGCCGATGCAAACAGCGGTTGTGGTCGATGCCGCCGGCGCTTGGACGCGGCAGGTGGCGGAGGCCAGCGGCATTCGCGTCCCGCTGGTGCCTACGCGTCAGCAGCTGATCGTGACTGAAGCGTTGGACGGCGTCCGCGCCGACTTGCCGATGGTGCGAATCATGGACGCGGCGGTCTATGCGCGTCCGTGTCAGGGCGGCTTTTTGTGGGGCGTTTACGAGGAAGATCCCCGCTTTTTCGACATGCAATCACTCGGACCAAGCTTCGACATCAAGGATATGCCGCTCGACATCGAAGTGCTCCGAAGCGCGGCCGATGACGTGAAAGCGCAAATACCAATTTTGCAAACGGCAAAGGTGCGCGAGTTTCGCGGCGGCATCCCGACCATGACCGCAGACGGCCAGCACATCCTTGGACCCGCCCCGGCAGTGGATGGGTTCTTCTTCGCCAGCGGCTGCAACGTCGCTGGCCTTTCGATCTCACCCGCCGTTGGTGAGGCACTCGCGGCTTGGATCGTGGATGGCAAACCGCCCGTGGACCTTTCGCCGATGAGTCCGTCAAGATTCAAAGACCAGGCATGGTCGGAGGAGCAGCTAAGGCTGGAGGCGGCGTGGCAGTATCGCCATTTCTATGGAGCCGCGTGAACAAATCGCGCAGATAAGGCGATACGAGCCAAAGCAGCAGCTGCGCGAAACCGGTTAGCACGCGGGAACGGGGGAGGCGATGGGAAGGAGCCGGTTCGGGGTCGTTGGACCTTTCTTGTTCGTCGTGGCGGTCACGGCGCTGCTGCTGCATCTGTGGCAATCGCAGCTCATCGCGCCGTCGGGCACGCCCAATACCCCGTTTTCCGAAGAACATGCGTTCGCCACGCTGTCTCGGTTGCTGAAAGAGCAAAGCCCGCATACGGCAGGTTCGCCGGAAAACGCGGTCGTGCGCGACCGGATCATTGCCGAGCTCAAGTTGACTGGATACGCGCCTGAAGTGCAGGCGGTGTTGCAATGCGGACCCGCCGAGCGCAATCCCGGCTGCACCGCAGTTGAAAACATCATCGCCGTGCACAAGGGCACGGGCGACGGCAAAGCCCTCCTCGCAAGCGCGCACTATGACAGCGTTCCCGCAGGTCCCGGCGTCAGCGACGACGGCGCGGGCGTTGCCGTCGTGCTGGAGCTCGCTCGCGCCTTCTCCGCCAAGACAACCAGGAACGATGTCATCTTTCTGATCACCGATGGCGAGGAGACGGGTCTGCGCGGCGCGCGAGCCTTTGCCGAACGCCATCCGCTGATGCGCCGTGTCGGCGTGGTCGTGAATTTCGAAGCGCGCGGCGCATCGGGCCCGAGCATGATGTTCGAAACGGGTCCCGGCAACGCGCGGCTCATGGATCTCTTTGCTCACGCCGTTGCGCGGCCGTCGGCCAGTTCCGTGAGCTACGAAATCTACAAATTGCTGCCCAACGACACGGATTTTTCCGTCTACCGAAAGTTGGGGCTGTCGGGCTTCAATTTCGCGTTCTCGAATTCGGCTTCGCTCTATCACTCGGCCCGCGACAATCTCCAATACATCGACCCCAGGTCGCTGCAGCACACGGGCGAACATGCATTCGAAGTCGCCGGCGTTCTTGCCGATACCGATCTGGCAACGCTGAATGCCTCATTCGATGCCAGTTTCTTCGACATCTTCGGCCTCGTCGTGGTGGTCTGGCCGGCCGCTATCAATGTGCCCATCGCGCTGGTCGCGCTCCTGGGCCTCATCGGTCTGGTTGTCGTGCATCGGGACGCCTTCACGTTGCATGCGACGCTTTGGGCTGTGCTTGCTTTCATCGCCGTGGCGGCGCTGCTGTTTGCTTTCGGATGGCTCCTGTCT
>DATNNK010000360.1:0-4651 GCA_035601875.1 Casimicrobiaceae bacterium
GCCTTCACGACTGGGATAGGCTTTTTGCTTGACGGGTTTCGGCGCGCGGTCGCCTTGGTAGATCTCCGACGGCCTGTCGACCACGTTGCCGTCGACGTCGATCTTCCATCCATGATAGAGACAGCGAAGGCCGCACTCCTCGTTGCGCCCGAGCGCGAGCGACGCGCGCCGATGAGGACAATGTTCGTCGACCACTCCGAGTCTGCCCAAGCTGTCCCGAAACGCCACCAGCTCTTCGCCCAGCAGGCGCACCCGCACGGGAGGCCCGTCGGGCTCTGCCACTTCTTCGGACATGCAGGCGGGAATCCAGTGACGACGCATTAGCGCGCCCATAGGAGCGTTGCCCTCAACGCGGCAAAGGAGATCGTTCTCTTCGGCGCTCAACATCGTTGCCTCCGATGGCGGTGGACTATCAACTTTGGTGTCATCCCGCTCATTTTGGTAACTGAGCGGGGATCCAGCGCCGTTAGTGAAAAAGACACCGGGTTCCCGCTTTCGCGGGAACGACGATCTGAGTTGCCAGGTTATGTTGCCCGATCCCGCGGGTGAGAATAATATTAGTCGTCTAAGCTAATGATACTTATTTCGATTTGTGATGTCGAGGGAACCAAACGCTACCCCAGGCGCCCCGCTCCCGGGGGACGAGATGAGCGGGATCACCGAAGGCAGGCGATATGAGTGAGCGCCGGTTGAGGATGGGCATCGCCGGGCTCGGTCGGGCTTTCACGCTGATGTTGCCGACGCTCGTAGCCGATCGGCGCGTCCAACTCGTTGCCGCCGCCGATCCCCGCGCCGAGGCGACACAACGCTTTGCCGCGGAATTCGGCGCGCGGGCCTACGACACGGTCGAGGCTGTGTGCGCGGATCCCAACGTCGAAGTGGTCTACATCGCCACGCCGCATGAGTATCACGCGGCGCATGTCGCGATGGCCACCTCGCACGGCAAGCACGTCTTGGTGGAAAAGCCGATGGCGATCACCCTGACGGAATGCCGGCAGATGATCGCCGCTGCCGAGCGCACCCGCGTGTGCCTGATCGTCGGCCACAGCCACAGTTTCGATCGCCCGATCCTGCGCGCGCGCGAAATCATCGCCGGCGGCGCGGTCGGGGCCGTGCGCATGATCAACGCACAGTACTACACCGATTTTCTGTACCGCCCGCGGCGGCCAGAGGAGCTGGTCACCGAGCGCGGCGGGGGGGTCGTCTTCAGCCAGGGTGCGCACCAGATCGATATCGTTCGACTCCTTGGCGGCGGACGGGTGCGCAGCGTGCGTGCGCTGACCGGCACGTGGGACCGAAATCGCCCGACCGAAGGTGCCTTCGCGGCGCTGTTGAGCTTCGACGACGGCGCCTTTGCATCGCTCCTTTACAGCGGCTACGCGCATTTCGACAGCGATGAAATCTGCGGCGGCATCGGTGAGCTTGGCGCACCTAAGGATGCGAGCCAATACGGCTCGGCGCGCCGAAATCTCAAACGCGCCGCAAACGCCGACCAGGAAGCGACGCTGAAGAACGCGCGCAACTACGGCGGCGCCGAATATCCGAAGCAGATGGCGATGCCGACAACCGGCGCTGACGCGGACGATGCGCGCTGGCACCAGCATTTCGGGTGGATTATCGTTTCATGCGAGCGCGCCGACTTGCGGCCAATGCCGACGGGCGTGATGATCTACGGCGACGCGGAAGCTCGGCTGGATGCGTTGCCGATGCCCCGGGTGCCACGGGCCGAGGTCATCGACGAGCTCTATGACGCGATCGTTCACGGACGCGCTCCCCTGCACGACGGCAAATGGGCGATGGCCACGCTCGAGGTATGCCTCGCCATTCTGCATTCCGCGCGAGAGGATCGCGACATCACGCTGGTACACCAGGTCGCCGTGCCATCGTAGGGTGAAGCCGCGCCATGCCGAGGCCATCGAAAACCACCATCGCCGGAAAGGGCGCCGAAATATCCGCACGATCGGTGCGAGAACAAAAGGTGCCCGCGGCCGGCGACACGCAGCGGCTGCTCCGGCACTGGCGGGACGCGGTTCCCAACGATCGCATGGCGCATCTGGTCAAGGATGCCACGCGTGCGTTGGTGCGCTCATTGCAGACGCGACTTGCCAAACACGAAGTGTCATTTGGCCACTGGGCCTTCCTGCGAATCCTGTGGGAGAAGGACGGCCTGACCCAGCGCGAGCTGAGCCGAGAGGCAGGCGTGATGGAGCCGACCACCTTCACCGCGCTCAAGGCGATGGAAAGCCGAGGCTATATAGTGCGGCGTCAACTGGCGGGAAATCGGCGCAAGGTGCACATTTTCCTTACCACCAGGGGACGGGCGCTCAAGCGCACCCTCGTGCCCCTGGCTGAAGCCGTCAACCGTATCGCGGTGCGCGGGGTCACGTCCGCCGACATCGCGGCCACGCGACGAACGCTGATGAGCGTGTTGGTGAACCTTGCGCGGGACGAGTTGCGGTCGCTGCAAGAGACAGCTGACTCGAAAGCGAAGACGCGCGACGGACGATAAGTCCGGTACCAGATGCTCGTCCTCAAGCGGTCCGGCGCGGATCGCTCGCGCAATCGTTCGTCCATCAACCCGGTATGATTCCGGTCATCAGGAGACCGATGTGACAAAACTGCGGCTGACCTTGGCTTGTTGGGACTACGATCGAACTCGCGCCCTTGCCGACGGCAGCGTCCGCGCCGAAGGCATCGACCTCAATTGCCTGAACTTGCATGTCGAAGAGACCTTCTTCCGCATGCTGCGCAACCGGGAATTCGACGTGGCCGAGATGTCGCTGTCCTCCTACGCCATGTCGATCGCGCGCGACCAGCCGGCGTTCCTCGCGATTCCGGTGTTCCCGTCGCGATTTTTCCGCCAGTCGTGCATTTTCGTTTCGTCCAAGAGTGGCATCCGCGAACCCAAAGACCTGATCGGAAAACGCATCGGCACTCCGGAATACCAGATGACCGCACCGGTATGGATCCGCGGCATCCTCCAGGACGAGTACGGTGTCGATCCGGCTAGCGTCGAGTATTTCACCGGCGGCGAGGAGGAGCCCGGCCGCGACGAGAAGCTCAAGCTGGAGCTGCCGCCCAAGTTCAAGCTCACCCGCATCGGCGCGGCACAGACGCTGACGCAAATGATCGCCGACGGAGACATCGATGCCATGCACACCGCCCGCATTCCGTCGACATTCCAGACCCGCCCCGACGCGGTCAAGCGCCTGTTCGAGAACTATGTCGAGGTCGAGCGCGCTTATTACCGCAAGACCAGGATTTTTCCCATCATGCACACCGTGGTGATCCGCCGCGACGTCTATCGCGCCAACCCATGGATCGCGCAGTCACTGCTGAAGGCGTTCACCGCGGCCAAGCGCAAGGTCTACGAAAACCTGTACACGACGTCGGCGCTGATCACGATGCTGCCGTGGCAGGTGGCGCAGGTCGAGGACGTGCGGCGGGAAATGGGCGATGACTGGTGGCCCTACGGCTTCGAGCCCAATCGTCACGTGCTCGATACCTTCTTGCGTTATCACCACGAGCAGGGCTTATCCAAGCGCAGGCTCCGGCCGGAAGAGCTTTTTGCGCCCGAGACGCTGGAGGCGTTCAAGATCTGAAGCCACCAGCTCAGGACTTGCCCGATGGAGTCTTGTCGGCCAGCGCGGCGTTGATCGCGTCGATAAGCGGCCCCAGCTTCGGCGGCTTCGCTTCGACATCGACCCTGACCGCGAGCTTGCGCAGCGTCGCGCTGCATACCGGCCCGATCGACGCGACCAGCGTCCGGCCGAGACTCTGCTTGAGCGATGCTTCTTTGCCGATGCGCTCCGCGACGGTGAAAAGGTTGCTGGCCTGCGACGCGCTGGTGAAAGCCACCAGATCGATCTCGTCCCGGCCAAGCGCGTCGATCAGTCGCTGCATCGGAGCGGTGTCCTCCGGCACCGCCCAGCGATAAGTTGCGATTTCGATGACTTCCGCGCCTTCGCTCTCGAGCGCGGCTTCCAGCTCACGGTTGGTCTCGCCGTAGCGCTGCACGACCACGCGTTTGCCACGCAATGGGGCCTCCTTCAAGTGGGCCTCCCGCAACTGGGCAAGCACCTCGTGCGTGGTGAAAGGATCATCCGCGGCAAGATCGATGCGCACCTTGCGCGCGCCCAGAGCCGCCGTCGGCTTGGGACCCCGCACGACGACAATCGAGGCTTCCAGCACGCGCAGCAGCGCGGGCGTCAATCCCATGGAATCGGTCGCCGCGAACAGCGCCCGAGTACCGACCCCGGTCTGGAAAATGAATATTTCAGGAGGTGTTGATCCCCATTCGCCGATCAATGCCCGGATGCGTTCTGGATCGACATCCGGAACTTCCGACAGCGCCGGCGCCAAAAACGGTGTACCTCCGTATTTGCGGATGAGGCTGGCGACGCGGTCCCCAGCGCGGCTTTCGAGAATGGCGACAGTCTTGTCTTTCATCCGTACGCGAGCGCAAAGGCCCTTCCTGGTCGGTGCGCATTAGTTTGCCATAGGAAGCGCGACAAGACCCCCGCGACCTGGAATTCGGTCACGACGGGAAAGCGCTGTATTTTACGGTGGCTGGCGTCAACGCCGTCCAGGTGCTTCCCGCGAAAGCGGGAATCCATTGGTTTTCAAGCAAACTTGGATCCCCGCTTTCGCG
>DATNNK010000361.1:0-2934 GCA_035601875.1 Casimicrobiaceae bacterium
TAAGGATCGACGACCACAAGGGTATCGAGAGCCTGCAAAGCCGCCTGCATTTCCATGCCGCGGGTCTGGCTGTTGGGCGCATGACCCCAGAACACCATCGCCCGCAGGTTGCTGTCCTGGTCGATCAGCTCGTTTTTTTCCATGACGCCGTCGATCCAGCGCGACACCGTCATGCCCGGCTTTTCCATCATCACCTGCGATGCGAACTGACTCTTGATCCACTCGTAGTCGACCCCCCACACGGCCGCGAAGTGCTTCCACGAGCCTGCTGCGAGACCGTAGTAACCGGGCAGCGAATCCGGATTGGGACCGACGTCGGTCGCGCCCTGAACATTATCGTGGCCGCGGAAGATATTGGCGCCGCCGCCGGATACGCCCACGTTGCCGAGCGCAAGCTGGACGATGCACGACGCGCGGACGATCGCGTTGCCGATGGTGTGCTGGGTCTGGCCCATGCACCACACCAGCGTCGACGGCCGATTGTTGGCCATCATCTCGGCCACCTGGTAGACCTGCGCCTCAGGAATACCGGTCACTTCCTCGACCTTGTCCGGCGTCCACTTGGTCATGATTTCGTCGCGGACCTTGTCCATACCGTAGACGCGGTCGTGAATGTACTGCTTGTCTTCCCAACCGTTCTTGAACACGTGGTATAGGACACCGAACAGGAACGGGATGTCGGTTCCCGAGCGGATGCGCACAAAAACGTCGGCCTTGGCCGCCGTGCGCGTGAATCGCGGGTCGACCACGATCATCCTGGCGCCGGTCTCCTTGGCATGCAGCATGTGCAGCATCGATACCGGGTGCGCCTCGGCTGCGTTCGAGCCGATGTACAACGCGCAGCGGGTGTTCTGCATATCGTTGTAGGAGTTGGTCATCGCGCCATACCCCCACGTATTCGCCACGCCGGCAACGGTGGTCGAGTGGCAGATGCGCGCCTGGTGATCCATGTTGTTGGTGCCGAAGAACGACACGAACTTGCGCATCAGATACGCTTGCTCGTTGCTGTGCTTCGAGCTGCCGACCCAGAACACCGCGTCGGGCCCCGACTCCTTCCGGATCGCGAGCAAACGATCGCCGACCTCGTTGATCGCCTGATCCCACGGAATCTTCTGCCATTTGCCGTTGACGAGCTTCATTGGCGATTTGAGCCGATGCGAGTCTTCGTGCATTCCATGCTCGCGTACCGACGCACCCTTGGCGCAGTGCGCGCCGAGATTGAGCGGTGAGTCGAATACCGGCTCCTGCCGAATCCAGACGCCGTTCTGGACCACCGCATCGACCGAGCAGCCGACCGAGCAATGGGTGCACACCGTGCGCCTGACGACGGGCTCTCCAGCTTCGCTTTTTCCCTCGGCTTTGCCCACGAGGTTGAACGGCAGCTGGCTGGCGAACGCCCCGGCCCCGGCAACGAGGCCCGAACGCTTCAAAAACGCCCGCCGATCCATTGTCGGAGTCGTAGCCCCGGCAATGCGGCGGAGACGTGGACGAGCTGCGCCGGCGCGTTCAGAGACGCCGCTTTGCGTTTTGGTGAGCAGCATGGTCCTTCCTCCTCCTACTAGATTTTTGCGGTCCGGTAATAACGCCGGACGTGATCGGTCACTGTATATCCCTTGCCTTCAGGCGGTACTGCAGCATCGGGCGCGACCGCTCCACCGGAAAGCGCGCGCGCGGCGACGATCGCCGCGCCCGCTCCGCCGGCGCCGAGCGCCAGCAGAAAATTACGTCGTTGCGGATGGATGCGAGGAGGAGCAGCAGGTGATGCTTCGCGCGTGCTGGAATGATCGCCGTGGCGTTTCGAGCGCATGGTCCATTCTCCGAAATGAAGTCGTGACTTTATGAATCGCGGACGACTACTCGATGGCAAACGAGTCACGTTCGATTGCCATGAACACTTGCGTGAATTCTGCGACCCGACGGTAGTAGTTGGCAACAGGAGATTTTTGTATTGCAGTGCAGCAATTGAACACCCAGGGCTTCACATGGAACTCGAAGAATTCGCGTTGCTCCGCAAAAGCAAAGGGTTCCCCTTGCCCGGCGCCGGTAATCAAGGCCCGCATCGTCTCACAAACGGTCGCCAAGTGATCTTCGTATACGTTGACGCCCGTTTGACGTGCGAGACCTAACTTAGCGAGGCTTGCACGAACTTCGATCAGTAGGCTCGTGCCCGGCGATTTGACGTAGGCGGAGCCGTGCACGCTGACCTCGCTCTTGCCGACGCCAACGAACAAGTTCTGATATTCGTCAGCCGCCGCCGCCGGATCCATCGCCGTGCTCGCGGCGATAAGCTTCCGCCAGGCGTCGGCGAGTGCGCGCCCGCCTTCGCTCGCCGGATCAGCGGAGAGCTCGTCGCAGGCGGCGATCGACGACAGCAACACAGCGTCCGGCGCAGCGGCGTAAAGGCGCGCGAGCAAAGCGTAGAAATCCGCGCGCGCCTGGTCCTCGGACGCTACCGCAAAATTCGCTTCGCCCTGGTGCGTTTCCTGCATCGCTTGCCCTTCAGCGAGACGGCGTCGAGCCGCTGGCGGTACCCGCGGGCTCGAGATTGCTTTTCATCATGTCGATCACACGGCAGTCGGCGCACATCTTCAACCGGTCGAGCGCGCCCGGTTCGGCGAACATCGAGTGCCCGGCGAGGCGCGAGAGCATGCTGCCGATCAGTTTTTCGGTGCCCAGCGGTTTGTCGCAGCGGATGCATTTGAAGATCGCGGCTTCGTTCAACACCCGCGGCTGCTTCGCCACCGGCGTGAGCAAGAGCCGGCTGGCAAGCGTGATGGCGTCTTCGGGGCAAGTGCTCTCGCAGATGCCGCACTGCACGCACTTCGATTCGATAAAGCGAAGTTGCGGCGTTTCGGCATTGTCGATGATCGCCCCTTCGGGGCAGGCGCCCACGCAGGCGAGGCACATCGTGCACGTGTCGCGATTGACCTCGAT
>DATNNK010000362.1:0-3226 GCA_035601875.1 Casimicrobiaceae bacterium
GGCGCGCCGGCGGCCTTCGAACACGATCGGCACGCCACGCTCGCGCAAGCGCTTGCGAGCGAGAAAGACTTCGTCAAGCGTATCCACCTCGAACGCAAAGTGGTGCAGCTCGCGCTTCTCCGACGGTCCCGACATACCGCCAACGAGCGCAACGCCATGGTGGTCCGGAGTGCAGCGCATGAATACCATGCCACCCGGCATCATCTCCTCGGGATAGATGTCGGATATCGCAAAGCCCAATACCCGGACATAGAACTCGACGGACTTCCGCAGGTTGCTCGCCCGCAGAACCACGTGACCGATCTTGCGGATGCGAAATGGCACATCCTGCGCGGTGCGAAAACGGTCGAACTCGGCCTGGCTAAGTGTCATGGCTCCTCGCTCCGGGCGGGCATTTGTCTTGTCGGGGCAATCTGTTTTCCCCTCCGATCAAACCGAATTGTGATTCAGTTGACCACGGACGCCAAGGCCAAACAGCGTCTCGCCTGTTTGTGTATGCTGCGGGCGGGGTGGTGGGATGAATCGCGCGACGGGAAGACCGACACGCATTTCCTTGCAATTCGAGCTCCGTAACGCCGCACTGGACCGTCCGTCGGTACGAAAGGGTAGGCGCCAATGCACTCTTCGCAGCGCTCGCAGGAACGTTCGCCGTCCAGGCCCGTTGAAACGCGCGCAGCATTGGCTCCGCTGTGGCAGGTGGCGGGTCAACCCACTGAAGCACTGTCGCGTATCCGGCTCACGGGTGCGGAACCCGTGCTTCCATCCTCATTCGCGGTCGGCACGGCGGCCCAAGCCAGCATCGCGGCATCGGCGCTCGCTGCCGCCGAATTGTGGCACCTGCGCTGCGGACGGCACCAACTCGTCGCGGTCGACATGCGCCATGCGGCCATCGAGTTCCGTAGCGAGCGCTATTTCCGTGTTGACGGGCAGGCGCCTTCCGACGTTTGGGACAAGATCGCTGGGATATACCGCTGCGGCGATGGCCGCTGGGTTCGTCTGCACACCAATTTCCCGCATCACCGCGACGGTGTGCTGGCGCTGCTCGCCTGCGACTACGACAAGGCAGCCGTGCAACAGGCGCTGCTTAACTGGCGCGCGGAGGAGTTTGAAGAGGCTGCAGCCCAAGCGGGACTCGTGGTCACGGCGAAGCGGTCCTTCGAGGAATGGGACCACCACCCGCAGGGGGTAGCGGTGGCCGCGCTGCCAGTGTTCTCGATCGAGCGTATCGGCGACGCGTCGCCTCAACCGCTTCCTGTCGCGCCGCGCCCGCTGGGCGGCGTGCGCGTCCTGGATCTCACGCGAATCATCGCGGGTCCGGTGTGCGGCCGTGCGCTCGCCGCGCACGGAGCAGACGTACTGCTCGTCACGGCGCCTCATTTACCCTCGATCGAGCCGCTGGTGATCGATACGGGGCGCGGCAAGCTGTCGTGCCAGATTGATTTGCGTGACGGGGCTGGGCAATCCGCGTTGCGCGCTTTGTTGCGAGACACCGATGTGTTCGTCCAAGGCTACCGACCCGGCGCGCTCCAATCGTTAGGATTCGGTCCGGAGCAGGTGGCGCAACTTCGTCCCAGTATCGTCTATGTATCGCTATCCGCATATAGCCACGTCGGACCTTGGGCGGATCGGCGCGGTTTCGATTCGCTGGTGCAAACCGCGAGCGGCTTCAACGAAGCTGAAGAGCAAGCGGCGGGGACGGATCAACCGAGACCGTTGCCGGCTCAAGCACTTGATCACGCTGCGGGCTACCTAATGGCCTTCGGGGCCATCACCGCCCTTGCTCGTCGCTGTGCTGAGGGAGGCAGTTGGCACGTGCGCGTGTCGCTCGCGCAAACTGGAAAATGGCTGCGCCAGCTCGGTCGAATAGAGCACGGCGTGTCTTGTGCTGAAACAAGCTTCGACGATGTTCAAGACCTGCTGGAAGAACATGATTCGGGATTCGGGCGCTTAACGGCAATCCGGCACGCGGCGCAACTTTCGGAGACCCCGGCGCGATGGGCGCGCCCTTCGATGCCGCTTGGGGCTCACCTTGCTGCATGGCCGGAATGAAAGCGGCTGCATAAACGACCGACGTTGCTGAGCCTGTCTGCTCAGGGTCGGCTTCATCCGGTCGCGAGCGTCTCAGTGTGGGCTGAAGACGCGAGAATCGATTGGGCTACTCACGAGTTGCCTTGCTGACCGAATGCAAAATGAGCCGTCCATCTTGTTGGCTAGACTTGCCCCACCGCAACATTCATTGGGGGGGAATCTTCAGGTGCCGAGCCTGTCCCGACTTGCGGAGCGACCCCGCAAGGGCGCTTCGACGTTTCTGCGCCGGGCGACTTACATCCGCGGTTCCCCATTTCCATTGACCCAGATCGTCGGCGGCGGCGGCGCGCCCAGCTGCATGTGGTGCTCAAGGCCGTCGAAGTAATACATTACATCCCAGTAGTCCGGACGCGCCGAACCGGGAACGACAGCGCAGCGCTGGACGTCCTGGCTGTACACTCCGCCCGGGCTCCTTCCGACATTGGCGCCGATCGCGGCTCCCGCTACAGCACCGCCGGCCGTCGCCACGTCCCGCCCACGACCGCCGCCGACCTGGTGCCCGAGCTCGCCGCCGATGATCGCGCCAACGACCGCGCCTGGCACGTTAGGCGCAGGCTGCTGTGGCTCGACGACCTGCTGGCGCTCGACCCAGCAGCGCTGCTCCGGCGGACCGACCACCACGCGAACGGAATGCACCGGAACCTCGAACAGGTGCTCGTCCGGGCGCCGGCCATAGTCGTACGCCGGCGGGGGCGGCGGTGGCGCCGCGACCGGATATTGCGCTTGCCACTCGATGGGCCGCGCCGAAGAGATGCGCTTGTTCAAACCCATCGGAGCCAACGATGGGTAGTTGCCGGGGCTCAGAATCGTGCAGCGTCCGCGAAATCCCGCGTCCTCGCACACTTCCCAGCGTCCCTGTTCGACGACCGCCGACGACGCGCGGTCGTTGAATCCGAGCGGGGCGAAGTTCTGAATGGTCGCGTCGACCCTGAAACTGGCTCCGCTGAACTCCTCGCCCTCGTAAAAGGTGACTTGTGCGGCCGCCTGAGTCGCCAGAATCAATCCGGCGGAAATCATCGCAATCTTTAGTCTTGATCGCATCGGTTTTCTCCTCACCGTTCCGCGACTGGCGTGGAGGTCGGCATCGGGTACGCGAACTAAAACGCGCGAGACCATCTCGGCGTTGTCACGGCAGCGA
>DATNNK010000363.1:0-4834 GCA_035601875.1 Casimicrobiaceae bacterium
GCATCCGTGATTGCAGACGCCCGAGTCATGAAGCCAACTGATGTTGGAGCCCCATGTGCCAAGGTAAAAGCCACTGGTATGGGCGAAATCGAAGCCACCCTGAAACGCGGGCTTGCGATCGGTCTGGGTCAGGCCGCGGAATATGTATTGGCTGTAAATGCCGAAGTTGCCGGTGATCGTATAGGGCTCGGTCGGCTTGGCGGGCTCGGCTGGCGCGGGCGTTTGTGCCTGAGTGATCGAGACGCTGGCAGCGGATAGAAGCACGAAGAGTGCGGTGAGTGCACGGATTTTGAAGCGCATGAGAAACTCCCTTGGCTGATTACAAAGAATCGTGCAAGTCCATGTCAGCACAAGCTGTGCCAAGCAGCAAATTCGTTAACTTTCAAAAGCTTGGATCGCACATGACTGCGCTTTTCTATTGCGCCGCACCCTTGAATCGCACTACAAAGGTGCGCGGCTGTAAGCGCCTGTGCCTAAACGGGGCGAGCAATGGACTAGGCCTCGCTGCGGCGCAACACGGCGCCGGATTTTGCTAGACTCGGCGCGGGCAATGTCAAAGGGGCTCGAGTCATGATCGGCGAAAAGGTTTTTGACGATATCAGTGCGCGCTTGGCGGCGGCGATGGCCGCGAGCCCGGTCCGCGACGTGGAAAAAAACGTGCGGGCTCTGTTGCGTGGCGCGCTCGGCCGGCTCGATTTGGTGAGCCGCGAGGAATTTGATATCCAGGTCGCGCTTCTCGCGCGCACCCGAGAGAAACTCGACGCGCTCGAGGAGCGCCTTGCGTCGCTCGAGGCCGGCGCCAAGACTGCGGCAAAGTGATTAGCGCCGAAGCTGGCGATGCGACGCGTTGGATCGGCTTATCGCGCTGCGTGTTCCGTCATTGTGATCACCCGCGAGAGACCGACAAGTCCTGCTGATATTGTCATTGCATGCCGCGCCGAAGCTCGTCGGTCGCTCGCTTCAACACCTCCGATACGCGTTGCAGTTCCTCGGCTGACGGAGACGCATTGAGCTTGGCGATGAGCGCGGCCCGAAGCGCCTGACGAGCCTCGTCGACGGCGCGATGACCGACGTCACCTTGCTCGTCGCCGGCGAACGCTTGCCGAACTCGGTCCATCTTCCCGCCAATTCGTGCAAGCTGCGCCAATACGGCCTCGGCAAGAGCGCGATCTTCGTTGAGCCTCGCCAATCCGGCGTCGGTGATGCGATAGAGCTTCTTGCTACCCTCGGCTTCGACCGTGGCGTAGCCGACCTCTTCGAGGTAGGTGAGAGCCGGATAGACCATGCCCGGACTCGGCGCGTAGAAACCCTTGGACGTCTCTTCAAGGGCCTTGATGATCTCGTATCCATGCCGCGGGCGTTCCTCAAGCAAAGCCAGAATCACCAGCTGCAGCTCGCCGGAGCCCAGCTTGCGCCCGCCAAAGAAGCCGCGCCCGCCTAATCCTCCGCCGTGACCGAACGGCGCCCCGAACCCGCCAAAATGACCGCCGTGCGCCCGCCGTGCGCAGCCGTGATAACCAAAGAAACGATGCATTTTCTAATCTCCTGAAGCTACGTTAAGATGGAACGTACACTATATCTTAAGATATTTGATTGTCAAGTCGCACCGCTGCCTTCATGTCCTGTGGGACAGCTAACACGCCAGTCGACGACCTGCCAAAGCTTTGGGATGGCGAGCGTTATTTGGTACGACCGAACTCCTAGTAGCCGCAGACTCTTAATTGAAACGAGCCCTGCCGGACGCTCGCGGGGTTCGATGGGTCCGCTAAGCCCGTCGTGAACCACCGCGATCAAGCGTGCGTAGTCCACCTCCGAATTAGACGAATGCCGAGGCGTGGCGGATAAAGGCAAGAGCATTTGCACGTCGTTCTGCTTCATTGGGGTGCTGCGCCTGGGAACCCGATTCGCCATTGGACATATCGCCTCCCTTTCGATGTAGTTAGAAAATTATGCCCGATCCCACCCACGCACTCTACGTTTCTGAAGTAGGCGCTCGCTTAGTCGGCCGCGGGAATGGTAGTACCCTAGAAAATGGCGGATGGCCCGCATAGTTGTAAAACTCTCGAGTGCACCATGACGACCTTTGACGGTTCACCCCTTGGCAAGGCCACCGATTATCCCGACCGCTACGATGCTTCGCTCCTGTTTGCGGTTCCCCGCGCGCCGCAGCGCGCGGCGCTTGGGATTCAAGGGAACCTGCCCTTCTCCGGATGCGACGTCTGGAACGCGTACGAAATAACGTGGCTGGATTTGCAAGGCCGACCGCGGCTCGCGATCGGCGAATTTCGGGTCAGGGCCGAGTCGCCGGCGATGGTCGAATCCAAGTCGCTCAAGCTTTATCTCGGCTCGTTTGCGCAGGAGCCTCTCGCATCCGCCACGGTGCTTGGCGAGCGCATCGCGACCGATTTGAGCCGCGTGTGCGGCGATGAGGTTGCGGTCGCATTGACGCCGGGTGCGACCTTCGAGGCAGCGGTTCCGTCGCGGGTAGCTTCAACCAGAACCGCGTCCATCGACGAGACCGACGTGACCATCGAGGCTTCGCATCCGGATCCCGCGCTGCTGGCGCATGCCGAAGGGCCCATCGACGAGTCGCTCTGCTCATCGCTGTTTCGATCGACATGTCCGGTGACCGGTCAGCCCGATTACGCCGACGTATTCATTCGCTACCGCGGTCCGCGCATCGATCGCGCCGGCTTGCTGCGATACTTGGTCTCGTTTCGCCGACACGCCGCGTTTCACGAAGCCTGCGTGGAGCGAATATTCGTCGACATCGCAAAGCGCTGCCGACCGGAAAGGCTCAGCGTCTACGCGCGCTTCATGCGCCGCGGCGGCATCGACATCAATCCATTCCGGAGCAACGTCGAGCTGGCACCGCCGGACAACATCCGTACAACACGGCAGTAACCCTCCGGCGGCCTTCGATCGCGCAGCGGCGGCCTCTGCGTGCCGACGGGTTTGACGGGGTGAAGGTGCCCACGTCGAGCGGAAATATCCAGCGAATTCCTGACTCAGTACCCTAGCGCGAATTCGCCGGCAGGACGAAGGGTGGCGCGACCGACGCCGCCGCGACGATGGCGGGGCCGGGATTGGTACCGAACGTGGCGCCGGCGACAATCGACGGCGCGTTGACGCATACCGCGAGGGCGAAAGCAGCAATGGCCAGCGCCAGGATCGCGAGAGGCGCTTCTATCCAGCGCGACCGACCCGCGCCCAGGCCCTTATCGGCTTCCTCCAAAAAGACCCCGCGACCGCGCGAGGCTCGCGCGGCGCGGGTTGGAGGGAAGCGGAGAGCGGAATGCTCGCGAGCATGCCCAAGACTCCCCGCCGGCGATCCGGCAACGATCGGAGCCCGTTTCGCCATGCCTTGCAGCACTGCCGATGCAACTGGGGAGCTATTCTGGGTGCGTTTCTCGAGGTTCTTGTCCATGATCTTCTTTCATCGGACTGTTGAGCCCGTCAGCCGTGCTCATGGAGGGAATTGTGCACGTCGGCCGGCAGCAAGGCATGTGCACATTGCTTACTACAAATGCAGAATATTCACGGATGTCATAGGCGGGCGCTACAAGACGTCGGCCGGGCAAACGGCGGTCGGCCGACTTATGCTATAAACAGAGTCGAATCCAACGTGCGCTGGCGCAACAGCAAATGACCGATTCCGGCGCGATCGCCTGCAGGTCCGGCTTCTCGGGAAGGCCCTAGCCAGGCAAAGCACGCACCGCGTGGCCGACCTCGTTGGAACGCGGTGGCGCCCGCAGTTTCGGATCGCCACCCTTCGTGGGGAAACGGTGACCAACGAATTCACACTCACCCAGACGCAAACGCAGCCGAGCGCGGGGACGCCGACCTTCGCCGACGCCGACGGGTGCGCCGCTTGGTTGCGGGCAATACCTCTTACCAATATTCCCCGTTATTACGAAACCATCCTCGGCCAGCTGAAGCGCTTGGCGGAGGTCGACGTCGCCCCGCGCGAGCGGGCGCGCATCGCCGAAATCGTGCGCGAGCCGGTTATGTTCCTGCATACCGAACTGGCACGCCGTTACGCGGGCAAGCCGCAACCCGCCGCAGACCGCGAAAACGATGCGGCGGAACAAGCACTTGTCTTGTGGCACGCGCTGTGGAGTCAGTACTCAGCCTGCCTGAAGCCCTTGCTCGAAGGCGATCCCGATCTTCAGGGGGTGAAGGCAAAGGTGCTTCAGCGAGGCCTCTGGGTCGGCAAGCAGTTGATGTTGGTCTATGGACTCGCCCGCCGTCTTCCGGCGCCGGCGGTATGGCAGGAGCTGCATGCCTATTACCGATTGGCGGAGGTTCTCGATTGTGCCGTCACGGCGGTGTCCGATGAGCTGATGCCAAACGCAGTTGGAGTCTCCTGCTACTCCACCTATTGTCACGCGCTGTTGCTGGATCTTGCCGATCCGTGCGCGATGACGGTGCGCCAGATCGAGTTGACCGATCGATGGCTGTCGATGTGGGCGCGCAAGGTTTTCCCCTATGCCGAGCAGCGCGAGACCGAGGGCCCCCTGATCGTGATGGATCTGGAGGCACCCACTGGCGCCGTGCTATTGCCGACAGGCCCGCGGAAAGCAGGCGAGGCGACACGCTACGGCTATCCGGCCAAGCTCATTACCAGCGTCCGAGGACGGCTCAAGCGACTGGCAAGCGGAGCGAATCCGGCGGAGCTGCAGTTGGGCCACGATGCTGCCGTCGAAGCGTGCACTGTGCTTTTGACCTATCTCGATTCGCGTTGGTACGCGCTGCCTGCACGACGCACCGGCGGTGACGCGCCTGCCACTGTCGAGCTTTGCGCGGGCGGTGTGGGAGCGGCGTATTTCCGCGT
>DATNNK010000364.1:0-2950 GCA_035601875.1 Casimicrobiaceae bacterium
GATCATCCGCAGTCCGCGTGCTTGCGCGGCCGTGAAAAACGCGCTGACGGATTCGGGATGAACCGTGGCGAACACCAGCGCCGTGGTCGTTCCGTTGCGCAACAGCTCGCCAAGGAAAAACTTCGCAACCTCGTGAGCGTAAGCCGGATCCGCAAACCGCCGCTCGGTGGAAAACGTGTAGCGCTCGAGCCACTCGAGAAGTTGTTCGCCGTACGCGGCTATGATGTCGGTTTGCGCATAGTGGACGTGCGTGTCGACGAAGCCCGGAACGATCAGTTTGCCAGTGTAGTCGACGATCGTCGCGGCGGTGGGTAGGCTCGGCAGTAGCGCGCGTGCATCGCCCGCGGCGGCGACGACGCCGTCGGCGAGCACCAGCAGGCCGTCGTCAAAATATTCGTACGCGCCCTCGGCGCGTTCTGCCGGGTCGGCGAGAAAATGAAACAGCGAGGCGCGGAATGCTTCGACGCGTTTCCCGTCGACCGCGAGTTCGAGCGCGTTCAGACGACTTCTCCGTTTACCTGGTTGCCGCGCCCTGCGCGAACCAAGTGGCGATCAGGGCGCGCTCGTTGTCCGTCATCTGCGTCAGGTTGCCGATCGGCATGTACTTGTTGCCCACCGTCTCGGCGATTTTCGGCGCGTTCGCCGCCACCTGCTCGGGCGTCTCGAGCAAAATACCCTTCGGCGGTTGCGCGAAACCCGGCTGCGTCGGCTGCGACGCGTGGCACTGCAGGCAGCGCTCCTTTAGCACGCCTTGAACGTTCGCGAACGTTACTCTGCCGCCACCGCTGTCGGCGATTTTAGGCGCAATCGCCACCGCGACCCCCGCGAGCAACGCGACCCCGGCCGCGGGCAGCACCCACTTTACATTGCCGCTATGGCGCAGCACGAAGAACTGCCGGATCAGCACGCCGGCAAGCATGATCACACCCAGTACGAGCCAGCCCTGCGGATGGCTGTAGGTCATCGGATAGTGGTTGCTGATCATCACGAACAGCACCGGCAGCGTGAAATACGTGTTGTGCACCGAGCGCTGCTTGCCGATGATGCCAGGCCGCGGATCGGGATCGCGGCCGGCGCGAATGTCGGCGACCATCCGCTTCTGCCCGGGGATGATGTGAAAGAACACGTTCGCGACCATGATGGTCCCGATGATCGCGCCGACGTGGATATACGCTGCGCGCGCGCTGAACACGTGGAACAGCGCCCATGCGCATGCCATGATGAACACGAACACCAGCGCCGCGAGCACGTTCTCCTTGCCTTCGAGCAGGCGGCACAGACCGTCGTAGACGAACCATCCACCAGCCAGGGACGCGACGCTGATCGCAATCGCCGCGGGAGGCGAGAGCGCCATCACGCTACGATCGATCAGATACGAGCTGGCGCCGAGCCAGTAGATGAGCGCGAGCAGCGCGATTCCCGATAGCCACGTCGTGTAGGCTTCCCACTTCGACCAGTGCAGATTCTCGGTCAGCGGCTCACCTTTCGGACCGGTCAGGAATTTCTGGCTTATGTAGAATCCGCCGCCGTGCACCGCCCACAGCTCGCCGAAAACGCCGCGCTTGGTGTCGTCCGGATCTTTCGGCTGGGAGAGCGAGTTGTCGAGCATCACGAAATAAAACGATGCACCGATCCATGCAATGCCGCTGATCAGATGCAGCCAGCGCGTAAGCAGGCTCAGCCAGTCGACGATATACGCTTCCATGAGTACACGGCCTCGCGATGTGGTTCGCGCATCGCGCTCGACTGCTTTCGCGCCGGACTTGCCGGGCGAGCAGGGGTCCGGCCCGCCGTGCGGCGGGCCGGGTGCGAGCGGAGCGTCGGGAATTACTTCGCCGGCAGGCTGCCTTGAACGCCTTCGACGTAAAAGTCCATCTTTTGCATTTCGTCGTCGCTCATCGTCTTGCCCGAGGCGACGCGTTCCTTGCCGCTGTTGTCCTTGATGGGGCCTTGGAACGGATGCAGCTTGCCGCTCCCGATGTCCTTTTCTCTGCCGGCGACCAGTTCGGCGACATCCTTGGGCACGGCCGCGTTGAGCGGCGCGAGCTTGATCATGCCCTCCTTGATCCCGCCCCAGGTTGTGCCCGGCTTCCACGTACCGGCGATCACCGCGTTGGCCACCTTGGTGTAGTAGGCACCCCATTGGTGTGTCGTTGCGCTCAGCTGTGCCTTCGGGCCGTACTTGGACATGTCGGAGTGGTAGCCGAACGCGTACTTGCCCTTTTCTTCCGCGACCTGCACGACGGCGGTAGAGTCGGTGTGGTGCGTGACGACGTCGGCTCCTTGCGATATCAGCGTATTCGCTGCTTCACGCTCGCGGCCCGGGTCGAACCACGAGTTGACCCAGATGACCTTGACCTCGGCCTTCGGGTTGACGCTGCGCATGCCTAGCGCGAACGCGTTGATGCCCTGCACGACCTCGGGGATGGGGAACGCCGCGACGTAGCCTGCGACATTGGTCTTGGTCATCTTGCCGGCGATGATGCCGCACAGATAGCGCCCCTCGTAGAAGCGCGCATTGTAAATGCCGACGTTCTTGGCCGTCTTGTAGCCCGTCGCATGCTCGAACGCGACGCTTGGGAACTGCGGAGCAACCTTGATCGTCGGGTTCATGTAGCCAAACGACGTCGTGAAAATGAGCTTGTTCCCGCTCGCGGCCAACTCGCGGATCACGCGTTCCGCATCGGCACCCTCGGGCACGTTTTCGACGAACTTGGTCGTCACTTTGGCGCCGAGCGCTTTTTCCATTTCCTTGCGGCCCTGGTCATGTTGATACGTCCAGCCTGCATCACCGATCGGGCTCACATAGACGAAGCCGATCTTGAGAGGTTCCTGCGCCAGTACTGCTCCGCTGGTGCCAACGCTGAGCGTGCCGCCGGCGGCCAGCGCGGCGAGGATGCGGGTCATTCGGTTGCTGCGTCTCATGGGTGGATCTCCTGTGTCAAGCAAT
>DATNNK010000365.1:0-3799 GCA_035601875.1 Casimicrobiaceae bacterium
GTGGGCGATCGCCAGGCGCGCTTCGGGCACCAGCGCCGATAGTTTGTCGCCCATGGTCACGATCGTGTCGATGTCGTTGTGCAGAAAATAGATCTGGCCGCCGCGCTTGAGCTCGCGTAAGCAGGCCTCGCGCACGATGCCGGACGAGTATTGCGAAACAAAAGTCTTGATCGCCAGCCGTCGTTCCGGGGCGGTGGCGATTACCGAAAAATCGCGCAGGCCCTCCAGCGACATCGCCAGCGTTCGCGGGATCGGCGTCGCGGTGAGCGTGAGCACGTCCACTTCGGCGCGAAGCCGCTTCAGGCGCTCCTTCTGGCGCACCCCGAAGCGATGCTCCTCGTCGATGATGACGAGTCCCAGCCGCTGGAATTTGACGTCCGGCTGAATGAGCTTGTGGGTTCCGATGACGAGATCGATCTGGCCCGAGGCAAGCCCCTCGAGCACGGTTTTGACCTCGGCGGTGGAGCGGAACCGGGACAGCTCGGCGAGCTTCACCGGCAGATCGGCGAAACGGTCGGAGAAGGTTTGGAAGTGCTGTTCGACGAGTAAGGTCGTCGGAACGAGGACCGCAACCTGCTTGCCATCCGCCACCGCGACGAATGCGGCGCGCAGCGCCACCTCGGTCTTGCCGAAGCCCACGTCGCCGCATACCAGCCTGTCCATGGGCTTGCCGGAGGTTAGGTCACCGATCACGGCTTCGATCGCGGCCGCCTGATCGGGCGTCTCCTCGAAACCGAAACCCGCGGCAAAGGCTTCGTAATCGTGCACGTCGAACTTGAACGCGTGTCCCTCGCGCGCCGCTCGCTGTGCGTAAAGGTTGAGGAGCTCCGCCGCGGTGTCATGCGCTCGCAGCGCCGCCTTCTTTTTTGCCTTCGCCCATTGGCCGCTTCCCAGCTCATGCAGGGGCGCAGCTTCGGGCGACGCTCCACTGTAGCGGCTGATCAGGTGCAGGCTCGACACCGGGACATAGAGCTTGGCGTCGTTGGCGTAGAGCAGATGCAGGAACTCGTTGGCACCGTCGCCGAGATCGAGCGTCGTCAATCCAAGGTAGCGACCGATGCCGTGCTGCTCGTGCACTACGGGATCGCCGATCCGGACCTCCGACAGATCGCGCAGCATCGCGTCGACGTTGCTGCGGCGCCCTTCGCGCTTGCCGGGCCGCCGAGCGACGTCGGCATAAAGTTCAGCTTCGGTGACGAGGGCGAGATTTGCTTGGGGCCAGACAAAGCCGCGATGCAGCGGGCTGACCGCCAATGCCGGGCTCGCGTCGCTGGCGAGAAATGCGGCCCAGTCTTCGACCAGCGCCGGCTTGAACCCGTATTCAGCGAAATATTGCTGCATGGTTTCGCGGCGGCCGAGACTCTCGCCAACAATGAGCACGCGCTCGCGAGTGGCGGTCGCGAAGCGCTTCAATGACAACAGCGGGTCGCTCGCGCGGCGGTCGACCTGAACCGATGGAAGAGCCCGGGTCACCGACCTGGAGCGCTCGGCGCCGGATGCCGAATCCGCGCTTTCCGTGGGAATCTGAATGCGGGCGAACGGCTTCAGCAGGCGATTGAGCTCGTCCTCCGGCACGAACAGCGTGTCCGGCGGCAGCAGCGGCCGAGCCTTGTCGCCGCGCAGCAGCCGATAACGCGCCTCGGTGTCCTCCCAGAAGTGCACGATCGCCGCGGAGACGTCGCCGTGAAGCAGGACGACGGTATTCGGCGGCAAGTAGTCGGCAAGCGTCGCGGTCGCCTCGAAAAACAGCGGCAGGTAGTACTCGATTCCAGCGGGGATGACGCCGTTCGAAATGTCCTTGTATAGCGAAGAGCGCGACGGATCGCCTTCAAACACTTCGCGAAAGCGGCTGCGAAAGCGCGCGCGTCCCGCGTCGTCGAGCGGAAATTCGCGTGCCGGCAGCAGCCGCACCGTGGACACGGGGTATACCGTGCGCTGGGTGTCGACGTCGAAAGTTCGGATCGATTCGATTTCCTGATCGAAGAGATCGATACGGAACGGCAGCGGACTCCCCATCGGATACAGATCGATCAGTCCTCCGCGAATGCTGAATTCGCCGGGAGAAACTACCTGCGTCATGGGTTGATAACCGGCGAGGGCGAGCTGTGCGCGCAAGGCGCCGACGTCGAGCACCTCACCCTGCGCGAGAAAGAAAGTGAAGCCCGCGAGATAGGAAGGTGGCGCGAGCCGATAGAGTGCAGTCGTCGCGGCAACGAGAAGCACGTCGCATTCGCCGCGCGCGACGCGGTAAAGCGTCGCCAGCCGCTCCGACACCAGATCCTGATGCGGCGAGAAATGATCGTAGGGGAGTGTCTCCCAATCCGGCAGCACCGAGATGCGCAGCGCCGGTGCAAACCAGGCGATTTCGTCAGCGAGTCGCTGCGTCGCTGCGGCCTCGGCGCACACGATGGCGACGAATCGCGCCTGCGATGCCGCCTCGGTTCCAAGCTGGGCGATCGCCAGCGCATCGGCCGATCCGACCAGCGGCGGCACCGAGGCCTTGCGGCCTGCGTCGGGTGGCGCCGGCAGCAATCTCGGCAGCGCGGCCGGAAGGGAAGCGGGCGGTGAAGAAACGACGGGTGGAACGATAGAGGACAACAGTGACCGGCCGACGACGGGCGCAAAAAGGAGAATTATACGGCGTCGAGCGGATGGAATCGCCCGGCGATCACGCTCTCGACGAAGCCGCTAAATCTGCGACGCGATCATTGACGACGGGTGACTCAAGCGTTTTGCTTTGGACAAATGCGCACCGCAATTCCGCCACTGCCGTCACTTTCATTGGCAATCACTGCCTCTCGCTCCGGCGTTCTCGAGCGCCCGCTCAGGCTTTTACGCGGCCATACTGGTCGTCGAAGCGCACGATGTCGTCTTCGCCGACGTAATCGCCGCACTGCACCTCGATCATCACCAGGGTATCCACGCCGGCATTTTCCAGACGGTGCCGCGTTTTCAACGGGATGAAAGTCGATTCATTGACCTGCACAGAATAAACGCGCTCGCCGTTGGTGACGCGCGCCTCGCCGTTGACCACCACCCAGTGCTCGCTACGATGAGCGTGCATCTGCAGCGACAGCGCGCCGCCGGCCTTTACTTCGATGCGCTTGATCTTGAAGCCCGGTCCCTCCTGTAGCACCGTGAACGCGCCCCAGGGCCGCGCGACCGTGCGATGCAGCTTGTATGCGTCGTGACCACGGGCCTTCAATTCGCTGACGACTTCGCGCACGCGCTGCAAGTGGTCGCGGTGAGCGACCAGCACCGCGTCCGGCGTGTCGACGATGACCAGATTTTCGACGCCGACCGTGGCAACC
This sequence comes from Casimicrobiaceae bacterium, assembly GCA_035601875.1. Taxonomy (GTDB): domain Bacteria; phylum Pseudomonadota; class Gammaproteobacteria; order Burkholderiales; family Casimicrobiaceae; genus PALSA-1003. The sequence goes on from DATNNK010000365.1 coordinate 3,312, forward strand.
ACCCGATCTTCGGCATGGACAAAAGTGTCGCGGGTCGAGATCGCCACCCGCGCGCCCTGTCCGCGGTTGCCTTCGGCATCGGGCTCGCATAGCGCCGACACTGCCTGCCACGACCCGACATCGCTCCAATCGAACACGCCGCGCACGACGGCCACATTGCCGGCCTTTTCCATGACTGCATAGTCGATCGAAATATCGGGTACCGAAGCGAACAGCGCGGGGTCGATCTCCATCATCGAGGAGTTGGCCTGCGAGCGCAGGTCCTGCCAAACACGGCGCACCGGATCGAGCACGCCCGGCGAATGTTGCGCGAATGCTTCGAGAATCGCGGACGGGGTAAAACAGAACATCCCCGAATTCCAGAGATGGCGGCCTGTCGCGACATAGTTTTTTGCGTCGGCCAACGGTGGCTTTTCGATAAAGCGATCAACGCGGAACGTGTTCGCGACGTCGAGCGCCTCGGCAAACCGAATGTAGCCGTAACCGGT
>DATNNK010000366.1:0-4362 GCA_035601875.1 Casimicrobiaceae bacterium
GGCACTACCAAGTCGTGCACCACACCCAGCTCATCGCGAGCCTCATCGCCGAGAGCCGAGTCCGCGTCGACCGCGCCTTCGAGCGCGTCATCTATCACGAGCCGTGCTACCTCGCCCGGCACAACGGTGAATACGAGGCGCCGCGCGCCATCCTCGCGCACCTGACCCGGGACGCGCCACTCGAGTTCGAGCTCCGCCGCGAAAAGGCGATGTGCTGCGGCGCCGGCGGCGCGAGAATGTGGATGGAAGAAAAGATCGGCCGCCGAATCAATGGCGCGCGCGTCGAGCAGGCGTTGCCGCAGCAGCCGAGCGTGATCGCGACGGCCTGTCCCTATTGCGCGACCATGATGAGCGACGGTACGAAGGCGCTCGGACGCGACCCGGAAATCGCGACGCGCGACATCGCCGAGCTGGTCGCCGACGCCCTTACAGCAGAGCCGTGAACCCTGTGGCAAACACATTCTTGTAGGACGCAGCGGAAGTATTTGCGGGCTATCGGTCAAAAATAAGAGCCCACTCAGCCGACCGAATGCGCTGTGTTGTGTTAAAGTGATGTTCTCACGGAGAGGGTAGTGTCAGCCCTTCCGCCTCCGCCAGGTTGGCTCTGCAACCCTTGGCGTTCTCCCTAGGCATCACCCAGCTTGCGCGATGCCGACTTAAAGCGGGTCGAGAACCTGCGCTACGTCTGTTTTGACTCCTGCGCGACGCCGCGCAACTGCCGAAATCCAAGCGAAGGAAGTCCTATATGGAATCACCCATAGAGCGTTAATCACTATTCTAAGAGGTCACATCATGTCTAGTCATAACCAATATAGTCCTGCGCAGAACACCGGCGATGGTCGGCAAGCTAATCTGGAGACAGCACTGCGTATTGCCACCGTCATCGCAGAAGCCAACGAACGCCTGTTCAAGGTGCAAACCGAAGCCGCGAACGTGGCGTTTGCAGAGAATTCGAAGCACCTTAAAGCGCTGCTGAACACTGCGAACACCAAGGATTCCGGCACGCTGCTTGCGGAATGGACCAATCTTTATCAAGCGAGCATGCGGCGGGGCTTGGACGTCACTCGCAGTTGCTTCGAGATTGTTCCGCAAACGCAGGCCGAGATCGCCAAACTGGTTGGTGAACCCTTTACGTCTGCCAACAAGGAAACGCAGCAATATCTCGACCAGTTCACAAAGGCGATTGGCGACGGTCGCGACGCGGCTGCAGCTTCGGTGAAGGATTTCCTCGCCAAGGCCATCGCAAGCGCCAGCGCAAAACAACCAGCGAAGAAAGAAAAAGTTGCCTAAAGATGCATAGGACAGCCGATTCGCTGATCTCCATCCTCGAAATGTAGACAAAGTATCCTGGTTGCGCATGGACCCCGGCAGTTTGACTGTTGGGGTCTTTTTTTGCTCTTCAGTATTACGATAGTTCGACAAGAAGCGAATACCGCATCCAGAAACGCCGGCTAATGATGCCGGTGGGAAAGCGATGCCGCGGCAGGACGGAAGGTCGAGGCCGATGTAATGATCGGCTGCGCAACATGACCGTCGGCAAGCCGACAATATCCTCTGTCGCCAGGAGCGCGGTTGCCACACTCAAAGCAGATCGATAACCCACCCGGGAAACACCGCCAGCAGGATCGCCCCCAGCAGGCAGATGAAACTCGCGCCCAGCGCCAGACGTCCGGGCGATCCCTGAACGGCGGTCGGCTCCTCCGCGCTCATGAACAGGTATTGGATGACGCGCAGATAGAAGTAGATGCCGAGGTAGCTTCCGACGAGGCCGAGGACTGCGTAGAGCGTGAAGCCGGCCGCGATCACGTTCTTGAAGATGAGGAACTTGGCGACGAACCCGGGGAACGGCGGAATGCCCGCCAGCGAGAGCATGGCGATGCCGATCATCAGCGCGGCGAACGGGTCGCGATGGAACAGCCCTTTGAGGTTGTCCATGCGATCGCGGGCTGTGTCGTCGGGGTTCTGCGGAAGTGCTGCGAACGCCAGCAAGTTCATCAGCCCGTAGACCAGCACGTAGAAAGCGACCGCCTGGAAGCGGCCCGGGCCTTCTCCCAGGAGGGCATAGAACAGATAGCCGGCGTGAGCGATGGACGAGTAGGCGATCATGCGGCGGAAGCTCTGCTGGCGCATCGCCGCCAGATTGCCCCAGACGATCGAAACGAGGGGCAGGATCGCAAGCAGGTCTGCCATCGGCCGCGTCACCGGCGTGGTTCCGAACAGGCGTACGGCGGCAAGGAGCACACCGGCCTTGATGATCGTGGCCATGTAGGCGGTCACCGGGATCGCGGCGACTTCGTAGGCGTCCGGTGCCCAAGCGTGGAACGGAACGATGGCGGCCTTGAGGAAGAACGCGACGAGCACGAGCACGACGGCGACGTTGGCCATGGTGTCGGGCGAGCCCAGAGCGCTCGCAAACGTCGAGAGCGCGAGCGAGCCGCTGCTGCCGTAGAGAAGTGAAACCCCCATCAGCAGCGTCGCGGTCGCAGTGCCGCCGAGAACCAGGTATTTCAGCGCCGCCTCCGCGCTCTGCGGCCGCCGAAAGGCAAGAAGGACCAGTGCGTAAACCGGAAGCGACATCAGCTCGAGCCCAAGGAAAAGGGTCAGGAAGCTGTCCGCGGACAGCAGCAGGCAGACGCCGTACAGCGAGGAGAGTAGCAAGACGGGAAAGGCGCCCTGGCCGACGTCGTCGCGCGAGATGAGCAGCACCGGCACGGCGAGCGCGAGGACGATCGCCTTGGCCAGCAACGTCGCCGGGTCGACGGAGTAGTGGCCGGCGAATGCGGCAAACGCGAATCCATTCGCGGACAACCAGACCGCGGCTGCCGCCGCGAAGCTCACGGCGAGCAGCGACAGCAGCAGAGTGCCTTGTTTGCGGAGCGGCGCGACGATCTCGACTGCGATAAGAATCACGATTCCGGCCAGCAACAGGTGTTCTGGCAGCATGGCAATGGCGCTGTCGATCCAACTCATGGTGTACCCGCTTTCTCGAGCGGTGTCGCCAGCCGAGTCTGCGATCCGGGCGGCGATGATGGAAGTTGCCGCAGTGTCGCGACGGGCAATCCCGTCCTCACCCCGGCGACGAGCTGCTGGTATTGCCTCGCCGCCAGTTCGGTCTTGCGCATCGGCTCATCGGGAAACAATCCCAGCGCGAACACCGCGACGACGATCGACGCGAGAATGGCCTTCTCCCGCAGGTTCAGATCGACCAGCGGCAGATGCGGCGCCTTCGCCGGGCCGAATAGAAATCGCTGCGCGAACCACAGCATGTAGAGCGCGCCGAGCACGACCCCGGCGACCGCGCTCGCACTCACGATCAGCGGGTAGGCAGCGCCCTGTACATACTGCGGCCACGCCGCCCTGAACGCGCCCAGCAACACCAGGAATTCGCCGGTGAATCCGCTCGTCGTGGGCAGTCCGATCGCCGCCAGCGTGAGCACCATGAAGAACACCGAATACACAGGCAGCAGCTTGGCCAACCCACCGTACGCGGCCAGGTCGCGGGTGTGGCAGCGTTCGTAGACCATCCCGACCATGAGGAAGAGCCCGCCGGCGACCAGCCCGTGACTTACCATCTGCATCACGGCGCCCTGGATGCCGAGCAGGTCGAGGCTGATGAGCCCGAGCATCACGTAGCCCAGATGACTGATCGAGGAGTAGGCGATGATCTTCTTGATGTCGGTCTGCACCAGCGCCAGGCACGCGCCGTAGATGATGCTCACCACCGCGAGCGTTCCGAACACGGGCGCGAGCAGACGCGTGGCGTCGGGGAACAGGGGAAATGCCAGCTTCATGAAGCCGTACGTCCCCATCTTCAGCAGCACGCCGGCAAGGATCACCGAGCCCGCAGTCGGCGCTTCGACATGCGCGTCCGGCAGCCAGGTGTGTAGCGGCACGATCGGCACCTTGATCGCGAACGCCAGCGCGAAGGCGGCGAGCAGAACCGTCTGCACGTGCAGCGGCAATTCCGAGCGATACAGATCGGCGAACGCGAATGAAGTTATGCCCGTCGTCGCGTTGAGCGAATAGACGAGATAGATCACCGCGGCGAGCATGAGGATGCTGCCGAATGCGGCGTACAGCACGAATTTGAGCGTGGCGTAAATACGGCGCTCTCCGCCCCAGATGCCGATAATGAGGAACAGCGGGATCAGCATCGCCTCCCAGAACAGATAGAACAGGAAAAGGTCTTGGGCGAGGAAGGTGCCCACCATCGCAAACTGCAGCGCGAAGACCATCGCGTAGAAGAGCTTCACATCCTTCTGGATGGCGGTGAAGGCGCTCGCGACGACCAGAGGGCCGAGGAACGCGGTCAGCAGGACGAGCAGCAGGTTGTAGCCGTCGAGGCCGATCTGGTAGTACACG
>DATNNK010000367.1:0-4560 GCA_035601875.1 Casimicrobiaceae bacterium
CTGCTCGTGGCCATCCTTGGGCGCGGTGAACGGATGATGGCGCGCGCCCCAGGTCTTTTTTTGCTCGTCGTATTCGAACATCGGGAAGTCGACGACCCACAGCGGTCTCCAGCCGGCCTGCACGAATCCGCGCTCGTGGCCGATCTTGGCACGCAGTGCCCCGAGGCCGTCGTCGACGATCTTCGCGCGGTCGGCGGCGAAAAAGATCAGGTCCCCGCTTTTCGCGCCGGTCCTGGCGATGATTTGCGCCAGTATGTCGACCGAAAGAAACTTCACGATCGGCGATTGCAGCCCTTGCTCATTGGGTTTCGATGCATCGTTCACTTTGACGTAGGCCAGGCCCTTCGCGCCATAGATCGCGACAAACGTCGTGTATTCGTCGATCTCCTTGCGCGTCAGCGTGCCACCGCCCGGGACGTTGAGCGCCGCGACGCGGCCATCCGGGAGATCAGACGCCGATCGGAACACCTTGAACTCCGAGCTGCGCACCAGATCGGTGAGCTCGGTCAGCTTGAGTGGCACGCGCAGGTCGGGCTTGTCCGAGCCGTAGTCGCGCATCGCGTCGGCGTAAGTCATGATCGGGAACGGTTTCTCCAGCTCGACGCCGAGCGTCTCCTCAAACATGGTTCGCACCAGACCTTCCATCAGCTCCCGGATCTCGAGTTCGTCGAGAAACGACGTCTCGACGTCGATCTGGGTGAATTCGGGCTGGCGATCGGCGCGCAGATCCTCGTCGCGAAAGCATTTGACGATCTGGTAGTAGCGGTCGAAACCGGCCATCATCAGCAGTTGCTTGAACAACTGCGGCGATTGCGGCAGCGCATAGAAGTGGCCGTGGTGAATGCGGGAGGGCACCAGAAACTCGCGCGCTCCTTCGGGCGTCGATTTGTACAGAACCGGCGTCTCGATATCGACGAATCCGTGCGCATCGAGATACCGGCGCGCGCTGATGGACGCCTTGTGACGCAGCATCAGATTCTTTTGCATCGACGGGCGGCGGAGGTCAAGCACCCGGTGCTCGAGCCTCACGGTCTCCGAAATGTTCTCATCGTCCATGAGGAAGGGCGGCGTCAACGAGACGTTCAGGATTTCGATTTCGTGCGCCAGAACCTCGATCTCGCCGGTGATCAGATTGGTGTTGATCGTTCCTTCCCGACGCGGCCGCACGAGACCGGTCACGGCGATGACGAATTCGCTGCGCAACTTTTCGGCGGCCGCAAAAGTAACGTCGCGGTCGGGGTCGCAGACGATTTGCAACAGACCTTCGCGGTCGCGCAGATCGATGAAAATGACGCCGCCGTGGTCGCGGCGACGATGAACCCAGCCGCAGACGGTAATGATCTGGCCGAGTCGGGTACGGTCGATGCGGCCACAATAGTCAGTGCGTTTCACGTTCTGCTCCGGCGGCGGATTCCAGGGATTCTTGGGCGTACCTAAAGCGCGGTCACTGGCTTCCCGCGCAGAAGGCGCCAGCGACGCGAGTTACTCGCGGTCAATTTCGGTGGTTGAGTACGGAAGCGGCAGCCGGCATTTCGCGGCCGACCGGCGGAAGGCGCGGCTTGGGCGCGACCACGCCCATCGAGATGATGTATTTCAACGCTTCGTCGACCGTCATGTCGAGATCGTGCACGCGCGAGCGCGGCAGCATCAGAAAAAATCCCGAGGTGGGGTTCGGCGTGGTCGGAACGTAGACGCTGATGTGCTCCTCGTCGAGGAAGCCCGCAACAGCGATCGCCGGCGAGCCGGTCTGAAAGGCGATAGTCCAGCATCCGGGATAGGGGTACTCGACCAGCAACGCCTTGCGGAACGCATTGCCGGTGTCGGAGAGCAACGTGTCGCTTACCTGCTTGACGCTCGAATAAATCGACTTTACGACCGGAATGCGGCCGAGCAGGGATTCCGAGACCGTGATCAGTCGTGCACCAAAAAAGTTGGCGGCGAGCACGCCGGTGAGCAGAAGAATGAGGATGCTAAGTACGCCGCCCAGCCCCGGAATGTGAAATCCGAACAACGCTTCCGGACGCGCGCCTTCAGGGATCAAGAGCAGCGTCTGATCGAGTGTGCTCACCAGAAAGTAGAGTACCCAGATGGTAATGCCGAGCGGGACCCAGACCAGTAGCCCAGCGATGAGATAGCGCTTCACGTTCGCTGCCGGCGATAGGTGGAGGTCAGGACCCAGTCGCCGCAGGCTTGGCAGGGGTCGTGGTGGCCGACGATTTGGTCTCGGTGCTCGTCGTTTTGCTCTCACTGGTGGAGGGCGCGGCGGCGGTCTTGGCGTCGGTCTTGTTGTCGCCGGAGGAAGCTGTGGCTGCCGCGCCTTCACCCTTTTCAGCGCTGCCTGCGCCCTCGTTTGCGGCGTCAGATTTCGCGCCTTTTTCGGCAGGCTTGCTACCTGAATGCTTGAAATCGGTCGCGTACCAACCGCTTCCCTTCAACTGGAATCCAACCGCGGACATCAGTTTGGTCAGGCTTTCCTTGCCGCATGCGGGACAGACGAGCAGAGGTTGGTCGGCAAGGCGCTGCAACGCTTCGAGGCGGTGGCCGCAATCCGTGCATCGATATTCGTAGATGGGCATGCTGGTGTCGTCGCCGCCGGGAAATAACCGGCGAAGGGATTGATAAGAAAGGGCTAATTATAGCTCAATGTGGGGCAAAGACGGCGCCTTGCAAGCTCCGTGAACGCCGCCGCCACCAGTGTTCGACGTTTCCCGATCCTTGATATGCTTCGTCGCGGGAGGAGCGAGCGATGAGCGCGTACTGGATATGGTGGATCGCGGCGGCGGCGTTGGTCGCCGCGGAACTGCTTACCGGGACTTTTTACCTGTTAGTGGTCGGTATCGCGCTTGCTTTTGGTGGCGCAGCCGCGTGGTTCGATGCCAGCGTGCCGGTGCAATGGCTGATTGCCGCTGCGTTGGGCGTCATCGGCACCTTAATGCTCCAGCGATGGAAGCGCGACCTGGCTCTCCGAACGCCGGCGCAGCAGGGGCTCGACATCGGGCAGATGGTGCAGGTCCAAAGCTGGGGTCCGGATGGTACTGCGCGGGTTGCCTACCGAGGCAGCACGTGGGACGCGGAACTTGCGGCGACCGGTGTTCCGCAGGCCAAGACCATGTACATCGCGGCCATGCGCGGCTCGGTGTTGATCCTCTCCGATCGCCGCCCCGACGCTCCGCAACAACTCTAGCGCACGCCGCGCACTAATCATGCAGGAGGCAATTCTGATGGGTTCCGGGATCGTCACACTGGCATTGTTCTTGGTTGTCGTCATCGTCATCGCCAAAGCGATACGCGTCGTTCCGCAGCAGCACGCGCTGGTCATCGAACGTTGGGGACGATTCCACGCTGTGCTCGCGCCCGGATTGAATTTCGTGGTTCCGTTCGTCGACCGCGTCGCCTACAAGCACGATTTGCGCGAAATACCTTTTGATGTTCCAAGCCAGATCTGCATCACCAAAGACAATACGCAGCTGCAGGTAGACGGTATCCTCTATTTTCAGGTTACCGACCCGAAGCTAGCGTCCTACGGCTCGAGCAATTTCATGGTCGCAATCACCCAGCTCGCGCAGACGACGTTGCGCAGCGTGATCGGCAAGATGGAGCTTGACCGGACGTTCGAGGAGCGCGATCACATCAATGGCCTGGTGGTGGCGGCGCTCGATCAGGCTGCGTCAAACTGGGGCGTGAAGGTGTTGCGCTACGAGATCAAGGACCTCACGCCACCCAAGGAGATCCTCCACGCGATGCAGGCGCAAATCACCGCAGAGCGTGAAAAGCGCGCCGTGATCGCAACCTCGGAAGGCCGGCAGCAGGAACAGATCAATCTTGCTGCCGGCGCCCGCGCCGCGGCGATCGCGCAGTCCGAGGGCGTCAAGCAGGCGGAGATCAATACCGCGCAAGGTCAGGCCGCGGCGATTCTCTCCATCGCCGAAGCGAACGCCAAGGCTATACGTCAGGTCGCCGAAGCTATCGTGTCGCCCGGCGGCGTCAACGCTGTCAACCTCAAGGTCGCCGAGCAGTACGTCGCCGCGTTCGCCAACCTGGCCAAGACCAATAACACGCTCATTGTCCCGTCGAACCTGTCCGATCTCGCCGGGCTGGTCGCGACTGCGACAACGGTGTTCAAGGCGCAGGAGAAGTAGAGCGTGCAGATCGACGGCAACATATTTTTTGTCACCGGCGCGGCGTCGGGCCTCGGCGCAGCATCCGCGCGCATGATCGTCGCCAATGGCGGCAGAGTTGTCCTCGCCGACATCGGCGACGCGGGCGGGACTGCGCTCGCGGCAGAGCTTGGCGAGTCGGCGCGGTTCGTCAAGACCGATGTGGCCGACGAAGCCAGCGCCAGGGCGGCCGTCGCTGCCGGACTCGCCGCATTCGGCGCGCTCCACGGCGTCATCAATTGTGCCGGCGTCGCGATCGGCGAAAAGATACTCGGCAAGGAAGGGCCGCACGTGCTGGCGAGCTTCACACGCGTCATCCAGATCAACCTGATCGGCTCGTTCAATCTCACGCGGCTCGCCGCGGAGTCGATGAGCAAGAATGCCCCGAATGCGGATGGTGAGC
>DATNNK010000368.1:0-2021 GCA_035601875.1 Casimicrobiaceae bacterium
CGCTCCCCCGATGGCTTTGCCGACGCGGCACGCGCTGCGCTCGCCGCCGGCTACAAGAGCGTGAAGCTCGCGCCCTTCGACGGCGTCATCGCCGAAGATGCGGGCTCGACAGCGATCGATGATCGCATTCGTGACGGCCTCGACCGGGTCTTCGCGGTTCGTGACGCGATGGGTCCCGGCGTTCCTCTGCTGGTCGATTGCCACTGGCGATTCGACGAGACTCGCGCGACCGCTTTGATCGCTGACATTGCGCGCGCGTCGCCGTATTGGGTCGAGTGTCCTGTCTCGGAGCATCCATCGCAGTTCGGTGTGATCGCGCGTTTACGCGAGCGTGCGCACGCGCAAGGCATCCGACTCGCGGGCGGCGAGATGGTCACCGGTCCGGAAGAGGCCGCGGCGATGTGCGCATCGTCGCTCTACGATGTGCTGATGCCGGACGTCAAATACGCGGGCGGGTATCGCGGCATGTCGGCGATCGCAAAAGTTTGCGATGCCCACGGCGTGGCTTTTTCGCCGCATAATCCGACGGGACCGATTGCGCACCTCGCCAGTATCCATGTCTGCGCCGCGTCGCCGACCGTCTTGTGGCTGGAGCATCAATGGGCGGAAAGCCCGCTTTTCGATGCGCTGGTCGGAGGCCAGGCCGCGCCGCTCGTTGAAGGCGCATTTGTCGTGCCGAGCGCGGGTGGCCTTGGCGCCGCGCTCGATCTCGCGGTCGCGCGAGCGCATCCTTACGTATCGCTGCCTCGGGATGCCAATCTCGACGAGCGCCTGGGTTGATGATGACGCCTCTGTTCGAAAACTTCGTTTCGCGCCGGATCAGGACGACCGGAGCCGAGATCAATCTGGTCACCGGTGGCAGCGGACCGCCGCTCTTGCTGCTCCACGGCTATCCGCAAACGCACGCGATGTGGCACAAGATCGCACCGCGCTTGGCGCAGCGTTTCACGGTAGTTTGTCCCGATCTGCGAGGCTATGGCGACTCCGAAAAGCCCGAGGGAGGCAAGTCGCATAGCAACTATTCGAAACGTGCGATGGCGCAGGACCAGGTCGAAGTAATGCAGGCGCTCGGCTTTGCGCAGTTCGCCGTCGCCGGTCACGACCGGGGCGGGCGAGTTGCCCACCGCATGGCGATCGATCACGTGGGAAAAGTGCAGCGGCTGGTCGTCCTCGATATTTCGCCGACCCGGCTGATGTTTGCGCGCACCGATCAGGCATTTGCGACCGCGTATTACCACTGGTTCTTCCTGATCCAGCCATTCGATCTTCCCGAGCGTCTGATTGGCGCCGACACTTCGTATTACTTGCGGCGCAAGCTCGGCGGCTGGTCCTCGGGATTGCAGCATTTCGACCCTCGCGCGCTCGCCGAATACGAGCGCTGCTTCGCTGTTCCGGCAACCGTTCATGCGACCTGCGAGGACTACCGCGCGGCAGCATCCATCGATCTCGAACACGACGCTGCGGACGGCGACGCCCGTGTCCGATGCCCGATGCTCGTGCTCTGGGGCGAAAAAGGTGTCATCAATCGACTGTTCAAGCCGGTCGAGGATTGGAAACGTGTCGCCGATGATGTTCGCGGTCACCTGCTACCGTGCGGACATTTTCTGGCGGAAGAGGCGCCGGATGCGACATTGAATGAAATGCTGGCCTTTCTTGGCGACTATTAACGCCGCAGGCTTAGGCCGCCCGAGATCGATCTGGTAAAATGCGCCGCTTGGCCAAGTAGCTCAGTTGGTAGAGCAGAGGACTGAAAATCCTTGTGTCGGTGGTTCAATTCCGCCCTTGGCCACCGTCTATTCTTTGCATCCCGGGTAAGGGATCGCTCACCAGTCAGGCGCTAATAGGCACCTAATAGATCGTTGGCGCCCATTCTTTAAAGCCCAAGGCGAGATTGTTCACCGTTCCGCTGACCGACGCATGGCATCGGAGGTGATGCAGGCGACAGTTCACTGTGACCTCAACGTTCCATAGCGTCTCTAAAGTACTTTACTGCGCCGATCGCAGTCACCTGGAACGTTATG
>DATNNK010000369.1:0-2639 GCA_035601875.1 Casimicrobiaceae bacterium
CTCGACGTGTCATCGAAGGCCAGCGTGGCCTGCATCCGGTATGGGTCTTCCCCACGAGGGCGAACCCCTTCCCAGAATGACACAACGAGCGTGGCGTCTCGCGCGGTCTCGCGCGGCAGATAAGTGGCAAGAACTTAAGCGAGAGCCGGCACCATCAGGCTATGCGAACGTGCGCGTGCACGATTTAAAGCACACGTTCGGCCATCGCCTTGAGGCCGCTGGCACGACCTTCGGCGACTGCCAAGTCCTGCTCGGGCACCGGCCAAGAACTGTGACACAACGCTATATGGTTGCCGAGATCGTGCGCTTGATTGAAGCTGCCGAGCGTGTTCTTGAAACCGAGCGTCGCACGACCGTGCCGTTGACGATCATTCGCCGCAAAGCAGCATGAATCAGGCGCCGCAGAAGGAAAGTGGCACAAAAGTGGCACAAAACGAAAAGCCCCGGTCACGCGGCTTTTCGAATAGCTTGATTTAATTGCGAATGTTGGCGGAGTGGACGGGACTCGAACCCGCGACCCCCGGCGTGACAGGCCGGTATTCTAACCAACTGAACTACCACTCCTGCTGGTGGGCTGAGAGGCTCGAACTCCCGACATTCGCCTTGTAAGCGCGAATTTTCGCCCCTGACGGCACCCGCCTTCGCCTGCCATTCCCTCTAGCAATTCCCAGTTAACCCCAAAACAGAGTACGGTGGACCCTAGTTGATTGTGGGGTCGATTGTGGGGTAGATCAACGGACAGGGGCAGGCGATGGCGCGACAAGCGAAAGAATACACGACGACGACGAAGACCGCACGGGCGAAGCTCGGCGCCCGCCCGAAGCCTTACTACCGGCAGATCGGACCCGGCAAGACCCTGGGCTATCTCCGCCGCGACAGCGGGCCCGGTGCCTGGGTCGTGCGCGAGCGGATCGCGGGCCGCTACACCTTCCGCACCTTGGGCACCGCTGACGATCTCGCCGCCGCCGACGGCCGCGACGTACTGACCTTTGAGCAGGCCATGCGGATCGCGACCGGAGCCAACGCAGCCGCGCCAGTCGGACGCTTGACCGTGGGCGGCGCGCTCGATGTGTACCTTACCGCGCTCGCGAGTCGCAGCAAATACGCCGACGACGAGCGAGGCCGTGTCGAAAAGCACGTCCCGCCCGCGCTGCTCAATTGTCGCGTCGACCGCCTCACTAAAACGATGCTCGAATCGTGGCAGGCGAGCATGGTCCGCGATGATCCTGCGGACCCGGACGCCAAGAGGCGCTCGCAGGACAGCGCGAACCGCCTCTGGACGACCGTGCGCGCCGCGCTGAACCTTGCCTACGGTGACGAGGCCAACGGCATCGCCAGCGACCGGGCGTGGTCGCGCGTCACGCCTTTTAAGAATGTCTCCCGCAGCAGCAGCGACGATCTGGACGCCAAGCAAGTGCGCCTCTTGATCGCGAAGGCGGCGAGCTTCGACACGGCGCTCGCGCATTTGTGCGAGGCGGGATTCCTGACCGGCGCCCGCTTTGGCGAGCTTGCGAGCGCCAGCGTGCGCGATCTCGACGCGGCGCGGCACACGTTGCACGTCGACGGCAAAACCGGCGAGCGCGTCGTGAGCCTGACCGCCGAAAGCGCCGACTTCCTGCGCAGCCTCGCCACGGGTCGCGACCGCGACGCGCCGCTACTGCCTCGCGCCGACGGCTCGCGCTGGCCGCGATCCTGGCATCACAAAGCGGTCAAGCGCGCCGCCGCCCTGGCCGATCTCCCGGCAAGCGTGAGCTTCTACACGTTGCGTCACGCGCACATTTCCCGCGCGCTCGAGGCTGGTATGCCGCTGTCGCTCGTCGCGGAAAACTGCGGCACGTCGCTCCGCATGCTTGAGGTGAACTACGCGCACGTCCTGGCGTCGACCCGGCGCGACACCATCGAGCGCACGGCACCCAAGCTGCGGCGGGCGAAATGAAGACTCAATGCGCCAGCCGATCGCGCGCCTCGATCGATTGGTCGAAACTCGCCGCGCGAATTCCCGCAGCACATCTCGCGACAATCCGGCGCGTGGTCAGGCGTCCTTCGCATTTCGCGGCCCTCTAATGCTGCTGTCCGCACCCAGTTCTTTCGAATCTTCGAGGAAGACGTCGCCGTCGACGCATGGCGAGCGCTTTGCGATACGCCTTTCGAGGCGCGAGCGCGTGCGCTTCCTTGCCCGCAACAGCCTGCTCATGGACGACGAAATCGGTTGCCTGCCGATCGGTATCAACTCGTGGCAATCTGTGCTTCCACCTCATCAATGCCTGCTACGAGCGCTGTGGATAAACGATCAATCGAATTTGAAGCAGCTTCGATCGTCGCCGACGAAGCAACGATGAGCGGCCAACGGATTACAGAATCAAATCCTTGAATGCCAGGCCGCTCCCGTCGTCGTGATCAATCATGGCCAGCACTGTTCAATCGCGCGTGATAATCCACAGTCGAACAGCCTAAAGTTGAATAACTGATTCGTAATCAGTGGGTCGGTGGTTCGACTCCACTCAACAGCACCATCTAGCTTCGTTCTCAACGATAGCGCCCGCTAACTACTCGGACAATTCCGCCCTCACTCTGACAATTCGACCGCCGGCGAGCGGTTTGGCGAGCCAACAAAGCTTCGCATCGAGCACGTCCTTGCG
>DATNNK010000370.1:0-9644 GCA_035601875.1 Casimicrobiaceae bacterium
CCCACTATCCGCTCGCGCCCGCATCAGCGCCCGCGCTCATGCAGCTGCTATGGCACGGGCGTCTCTGGGTTCTTCCGCTACTGGCCGTCTTGCTGGCGCCGCTGGCGCTGGTGTTCAAGCCGGCAGCGGATCCGGCCGCCAGAGAGCGGACGGCGCGCATTCTCGTCGCCACCGGCGCGGCGGGACTCGTCTGCATCGCGGCAATCGGGCTCTCCATCGACATCAACGGCTGGACGTGGAAACCGCTTGCGCTGGTCTTCGGCAATTTATCGGGGCGACAACCCGGATTGGGTTATGGCGCGGCGTTTGTCGGCGCGGCCGCTCTGGTCTTTCTCTGCCACGGTCTCGCGCTCATCGGATGGGTCAAGGGCGACACCTTCGTCACCGGCGCAATCGGCGCCTCGATTGCATTGGTTGGCATGTTCACGATCTATCCCCTCGGCCGCCTGTTCGCCAACGCGCTCCTCGACTCGAGCGGACATTTTTCGCTTGCGTCGCTGACCGCGCGATTGGTCAGCAGCAGGATCTGGGGCTACGGAGGAGTCGTCTGGAACACGATTCAACTCGGTCTCATGACCGCGTCGTCGGCCACACTCCTCGCGCTGTGTTTCGTCTTCATCGTGACTCGGACCCAGTTCCGCGCACGGCGCCTGATCAGCGTCTTGTCGATCCTGCCGATGATCACGCCGCCGTTTGTCATCGGCCTGGCGCTGATCCTGTTATTCGGACGCTCCGGTGCGCTGAACGCATTCCTGGAATGGAGCTTCGGCATCCGGCCGACGCGCTGGATCTACGGCCTGCCGGGTGTATGGCTCGCGCAGACGCTTGCGCTGACGCCGGTCGCTTTTTTGGTGCTGGTCGGCGTTGCCGAGGGCATCAGTGCATCGCTCGAAGAAGCTGCGCGCACGTTGCGGGCATCGCCGATGCAGACTTTCACCACCATCACCCTGCCGCTGATGGCGCCCGGCATCGCCAACGCGTTCCTGATCGTGTTTATCGAAAGCCTGGCCGATTTCGGCAACCCATTGCTGCTCGGCGGAAACCTGGAAGTGCTGTCGACCGCGATTTACTTTGCCGTCGTTGGCGTGCAGCAGGATCCGGGACGCGCTTCGGTGCTCGCCGTCATCCTGCTCGCGTTCTCGCTGGGATTGTTCCTGGTGCAACGGCGGCTGCTCTCGCGGCGCAGCTTTGTCACCGTCGGGGGCAAGGGCGACGGCGGCATGCGCACGCCGCTGCCGCGGTCGATCGTCGCGCTCGCCGCCGGCCTGGCATTGCCCTGGGCCACGCTGGCCGTCGTGATCTATCTGATGATCTTCACCGGCGGCTTCTTCGAAAAATGGGGCCTCGACCACGCGTTGACTTTGCGCCACTACGCGACCGCATTCGGCGTTGCATTCGATCAAGGCAGGCTGCTCTGGACCGGCGGGGCATGGAGCTCGTTTTTCACGACGCTGACCATCGCCGTGATCGCCGCGCCGCTCACCGCGACATTTGGACTGCTCGTCGCGTTTCTGCTCGATCGCCAGCGCTTCGCAGGCAAGCACGCGTTCGAATTCATGGCCATGCTCAACTTCGCCGTACCCGGCACCGTTGTTGGCATTGCGTATATCCTTGCCTTCAACGCGCCGCCAATCGAGCTCGCCTATTCGGGTCTCATCCTGGTCGCCTGCTTCGTGTTCCGCGACATGACGACCAGCATGCGCGCGGGTCTCGCCGCGATGAGTCAGATCGATCCCAGTCTCGACGAGGCTTCGGCGACGCTGCGCGCAGGTACGCCCACCACGCTGCGGCGGGTGATCCTGCCGCTGATTCGCCCCGCCGTTGTGGCCGCGCTGATCTATAGCTTCATCAGCGCCATGACCTCGATCAGCGCGGTGATCTTTCTCACCAGCCCACGCTTCGACATGGCGACGGTCAACATCGTGGGGCGCGCTGAAGTTGGGGAATACGGCTATGCGACCGCGTATGCGTCGGTGTTGATCGTGCTGATGATCCTCGCCGTGCTTTTGATCCGGGTGCTGGTGGGAACACGCCGGGTATCGCGACGCGAGGCTGCGACGGCGGCCTGAGCTTGGGCAGCCTAGCGCGGCGTTGGGCGCCACGCGGTCTGCTCATCAGGCGCTAGAGATGTACGATTACGACTGTCCTGTCGTCGGTGTTCATCCGGGCGGCGCTGCCCTTCACTGAAGGATAGAGACCGATCTTGTCGGGATCGACGCTTTCCACCTCCGCAAAGGCGGCCTCCCAATCGACTAGCGTGGCTGCGGCACCCGGCTTGAAATAGCCGTCAGTGAAGAGCTCGATCGAGTGGATCGTCGCACGCGGTCGATCGAATACCCGTACCAGCGGCAGCGGAATCTCGAAACCGTCGAGCGCCGCGTAGCTCAAGGGGCTTGCGGTGTTGTTGGCGAATTGCGACTGTCCGCTGATCGCCGTGTCGAGCAGCAGGCGGAAATCAGCGTCAGGAACCTCGGGAAAGCGCGCGCGGCACCATGCGAGGCTCTGCTCGTACAGTTGGGCGCGCCTCGTCTCGTCCAGCCAGGGCCGCATGTCGGGATGAAGCTTCGCCGCGCCGTAGAAGGCGCAGGCGCGGCCGGCGCGCGCGCGGTCCTCTGCTCCGCCGCCCGCGTCTTGCACCATTCGATACGCTTCCACCCGCAGCCGCGCCGTCACCAGATCGAGCGCCGTGTCGTTGACGAAGATTTCCGTCCCATTGAGGCGCAAACCGCTGTCACCGATCAGCACAAAGCGAAAGTTGTCGCCGAGATCGGCCGCCAGCGTCAGCGTAGCGCAGAAGCGGCGGGCAGGATCATCGCGCGCGATATCCAGCATCTTGTGATGCTCATAGGAGGCGCGGATCGCGGCCGATACGTGGTCGACCAGCCGTTCGGCCCTCAGCTCGCGCTCGGCCGGATCGAGCAGGAACCGTGCGACGGCGTGCATCGCGATGTGGCTCGCGAGCCAACCGCCGCGCTTGCCGTCATAGAGCTGCCCGGTGATATCGGTGGCTCCGTCGAAGACGGCATAGCCTGTTCCGGGCAGCACCAGGAGCTGGTCCTCGTTCGCCTCGGGAGCATCGAGGCTCTTGCCTTCGCTGAAAGCCTCGATCTTCATGCGGAGTTGGAACTGCTTGGAAGCTCACTTGGTTGCAATTGCGTGCGCTAGGTGCATGTTATAGGATCGGGACAAGCGCCGCGAGAACGACGGTGGCGAGCGACGGTGGCGAGCTTGGCAAGGTGAAACTCATGACGTTCCAACGAATTTCGAGGATCGCGATCGGTGCCGTGCTTGGCGCCTGCCTCGCGGTTCCAGCGGTGGCGCAACAACGCGTCAGCATCTATACCGCGCATAACGCCAATATCGTCGAGCGGCTGGTTCCGGAATTCGAAAAAGCCACGGGCATCGGGGCTGACGTGGTGAAGGCCGGATCAGGCGACATCATCAACCGCGCGCGCGCCGAGGCCGCCAATCCCAAGTGCGACGTGATCTGGAGCATCGGGGCTGAGCTGCTCGAAGCCAATACCGAGCTGCTGGAGCCGTATCAGCCGAAGGAAGCCGCAATGATTCTCGACGCGTTCAAGTCGAACAGCGCGTGGATTCCCTACACCGGCATCCTCAACGTCTTCGTCGTCAACACCAAGAAGCTGAAGCCCGAGGAATATCCCAAGAGCTGGGCCGATTTGGCGCAGCCGCGTTTCAAGAATCTCGTTTCCATGGCCGACGCTGAGAAGTCGGGCTCGGCCTATATGCAACTCAACACCTTCCTGGCGATCTACAGCGACAAGGCGGCCGGCTGGGATAAGTTCAAGGGTGTGTTCAACAACGTGAGCATCTCCACCAGCTCGGGTGCTGTGCCGCGATTCGTCAACGACGGCGAGGCCGTGGTCGGCATTACGCTCGAGGACAACGCCTATCTCTATCTGAAGGGCGGCGGACCGGTCGCCATCGTCTATCCCGAGGACGGCACCTCGGCCATCGCCGACGGCATGGCGCTGTGCAAACGCGCGCCGAACCCGGCGGCGGGCAAGGCGTTCATCGACTGGGCATTGAGCGCGCCCGTTCAGGAAATGGTGGTGCAGGAGCTTGGCCGCCGGCCGATCCGCAAGGATGCGAAGCCCATGGCGGCGTTGAAGCCGATGGACCAGATCAAGCTGGTCAAGTACGACATCCAGAACGCGGCCAACAAGCGCCAGGAATATATCGACAAGTGGCGCGCCTTGATGCTCGCCCGCTGAGCGCGCGCGCGATCCACGCTCACCGCCGGCGGCCCACGCAACAGCGCCGCCGGTCCGCATTGCACCCGCGCGGTTAGCTGCGATAAACGCATGGCCCGCGTCGAACTGCGGCATATCAGCAAGAGTTACCCAGGCGTGCAGGCGCTCGACGATGTCGACCTGGCCATCGAGTCGGGTGAGTTCTTCACACTGCTCGGACCGTCTGGTTGTGGCAAGACCACTCTGTTGCGTACGGTGGCGGGATTCATCCGCCAGGACAGCGGCGACGTGCTGGTGGCCGGTCAGCGCATCGACGACATGGCCGCCTATCGCCGCAATATCGGCCTGGTGTTCCAGGATTACGCCATCTTTCCGCACATGACGGTGGGCGACAACGTCGCCTTCGGTCTCAGGAACCGTCACCGCCCGCGCCAGGAAATCTCCGATCGCGTGGCCCGCGCACTCGATCTCGTGCGCCTCGGCGGCCATGCGGCGCGCCTGCCGCACCAGCTGTCCGGCGGACAGCAGCAACGCGTGGGCCTGGCGCGTGCGGTAGTCATCGAACCGCAGATCCTGTTGATGGACGAGCCGCTGTCGAACCTCGACGCGAAATTACGCATCGAGCTGCGCGACGACATCCGCGATTTGCAGCATTCGCTCGGCATCACGACGATTTATGTCACGCACGACCAGGAAGAAGCGCTGGTCATCTCCGACCGCATCTGCGTCATGCAGGGCGGCCGCGTTCACCAGATTGGCACGCCGTGGGAGGTTTATGCCCATCCGGCAACGCTGTTCGTCGCTGCCTTCGTCGGCGCCATGAACGTGGTCGAAGACCTGCCGGTCGGCGCCGACGGCACGCTGTCGCTCGGCGCGGCACCACGGCTAGTGCTCGCGCTGGCCGGTCGCGACCGCGTGACGCTGGCGATCAGGCTCGAGGACATGACACTGGCCGCGCCGGCCGACGCCGTGCCAAGCGACGCGCTGGCCCTCGACGGCGCCGTCGACAAGGTCAGCTTTGCCGGGCGCGAGGCGTTCTATCGAGTGCGACTGGACGCTGGGCCGCAAATCCAGGCGCATGTGCACCGGCCGGAGCGCCACCTGTTGGAACAGGCCGGGGCGCGATTGCGATTGATCCTGCCGCTCGCGCGTCTGCAGATGTTCGATCCGGCGACGGGTCGGCGGATCGAGGCCATATCATGAACCAAAGGCGGCGGCTCGATTTCTGGTCGGGTGTCATGGCCGTCGCGCTGGCCGTGGTCGCGTTGCTGATGGTGTGGCCGCTCTACAGCATTTTCGCGGCCAGCTTGATTGACAATCGCTCGGGCGTGCTGACCCTTGCCAACTTCGCCCAGATCCTCGGCCACCCGGCCTATCGCGGCGCGCTGATCAACAGTCTGATTGTCGGCGCGGGCGGAATGCTCGGCGCAACGCTGCTTGGCATCCCTCTCGCGATGTTGACCACCCGCTTCGTGATCGCGGGACGCGACCTGCTGGCCACGCTCGCGGTGCTGGCGCTGGTGTCGCCGCCGTTCATTGGCGCCTATGCGTGGATTATGATGCTGGGCTCGAACGGCTGGCTGCGCGCGCTCCTGTCGGATATCGGCATAAAGCCGCCGCCGATCTACGGAATGTTCGGCATCCTTCTGGTATTCAGCTTGAAGTTCTATCCCTTCGTATTTCTGCTGACGGCAAGCGGACTTGGGGCAATCAGCCCCTCGGTCGAGGAGGCGGCGGAAAGCCTCGGCGCCGGGCCGTGGCGGCGCTTCTTCAAGATCACGCTACCGCTGGTCTTTCCGGCGGTCAGCAGTGGGGCGCTGCTCGCCTTTGTTCTGTCGATCGCCGATTTCGGCACGCCGTCTATCGTCGGCGGCAAAGTGCGCCTCCTGGCGACGACCGCGTTCGATTTGTTCACCGCGGAGATGGGCGGCAATCCGGGGCTCGCCTCGGCAACGAGCGTGGTGCTGATCGCGGTTTCGATGTTCGCGGTGGCATTACAGCGCTGGGCAGTGCGTCGGCGCGACATCGCGGGATCGCTGATTCGGCGTCCCTTGCCGCAGCGGCTAGGGCCTATCGGTTCGGCCGCCGCGCATTTCGTTTGTTACGCTATTGTGCTGGCGGGCTCGCTGCCCTCGCTGGTCGTCATTTACACCTCGTTCCGCAAGACCAGCGGACCGGTGTTCCATCCGGGTTTCAGCCTGGACAGCTATGCCAGAATTCTGGGCGAGGTGCCGCACGTCATTGCTAATAGCTTTACGTTTTCGACCGCCGCGGTGGTGCTGATCGTGATCCTGGGCACGTTGATCGGTTACCTCCTCGCCCGGCGCGAAACGCTGGCGGCCGGCGTGCTCGACAGCATGCTGCTGGTTCCCTATATCGTGCCGGGCGTGGTGATGGGACTTGCCTTCGTGGTCACGTTTAACGTGCCGCCGATGCAAATCACCGGCACCGCGACGATCATCGTCCTGATGTTGTTTATCCGCCGGCTGCCCTATGCCGTGCGATCCAGCGCGGCGATTCTGAAACAGATCAAGGGCGGCATCGAGGAAGCGGCGATCAGTTTGGGTGCCCGGCCCGGGCGCGCGTTCCTAAAGGTCACCTTGCCGCTGATGTTGCCCGGCGTCATCGCCGGCGCGTTAATGAGCTTCATCACCGCGATCAATGAACTGTCCAGCTCGCTGATCCTCTATGTCGGCCGCACCATGACCATGCCCGTGCGCATCTATCTGTCGGTGCTCGACGGGCAGTTCGGCACGGCATCGGCGCTGTCAACCGTCCTTCTGGCCGCAACCGGCCTCGCGGTTTTCGTCGTGTTCAGAATCTCGGATCGGAAGGAAAGCGCCTTCGTCTGATCGGCGCGAAACACGGTATATGCGTCGGTGTTGATCGTGCTGATGATCCTCGCCGTGCTCTTGATCCGCGTTCTCGTCGGAACACGCCGCGTGTCGCGACGCGAGGTTATTGCGACGGCCTGAGGATATGAAGCGAGTCCGAAGATTGGCTGAGTTCTCGCGTTAGCTCCTAGCCGAGTCGGCTGAGCTATGCCATCAGTTCCCAAAGTACTCTTGAACGAAATGCGCTAATTCGTCGCGAAGCAATAGAGCAAGCCGTTGCCGCCCGTGCTCTTGAGATCGTCCTGGCTACAGCCGCCGCCGGGACCGCGAGACGGATGTGACGAATTCCAGGACTTGGCCACGGGAGTTTCGTCGAGACCGGTGCGATCGGAATGTCCGACCATCGCGACGCCCTGACCGCTCTTGGTCCAGTTGCCGCAGGTACGATCCTCGCCAGCGGGAAACGCGGTTCCGTCGGATTGCGAGCCCGTAAGAATGTCGTGCATGTTCGGTGTATCGCCGCGACCGTTGACGATGTCGCCTTTCTCGGTGAGCGCGGTCTGCTTGGTGAGATTGTTGGCGCCATGCAGCTCGGCAACGTCCTTCGCGATGACGACGCCTTTTGCATTTGTCCATGGTCCGCGCCCGATGCGGTCGCGGGCATTCACGGCACCCGCGCCTTGCGTACTCAGGTAAGCGTGCCAGGTTTTGCCGCCGGCGCCCGCGGCCTGCGCCAGCGCTTGGCAATACCGATCGGCGCCTTCGAGCCCGCCGAGATCGGCGCCCTTGCCCATGGGTGTGCTGGTGACGAAGAAGCTCATGTTGCTCTGCTGCGCCTGCGCAACGCCGACTGTGCCGAGTGCGATGAGCGCACACGAAGCGACGATGCAAACCTGTGTGGTCTTGTTCATGCCGGAGCTCCAGTGGTTGTAGTTGCCAGGAAACGCACCGATCGGCGATTCCAAACTGCTTATGGTCCGCGGACTTGCGCCTATAGTGGCTGAAATCCGATCCCATGATATTGCGATAACGGCACAACGTGCAAACGTGCCGTGTAGCAAGCGAGAGACCCTGCATGCAGCCCGCGCTCGCCTCATCTTGTGTGTAGGGCTTCAGGTCTGCATCACCACCGGCACGCCGCTTTTGGCGGAGCGCACGCCTGCCTCGGCAATCATCAGCGCGCGGCGGCCATCTTCGAGACCGATCGCCGGCGTTGTGCCCGCCTCGATAGCCTCGACAAACGCATCGATCTCGCGCCGGTACGACTCGGCGTAGCGGTCGATGAAAAAATACAGCAAGGGATCGCGGCGCGTCCCTTCGCTGCTGTGGCGCTCGAGCGACGTCGGCTGATGGTTGCCCGAGATCAGCATGCCTTTTTCGCCGAAAGCCTCGATGCGCTGGTCGTATCCGTACACAGACCTGAAGCTTGAGTTGACATGCACCAGCGCGCCACCCGCCATCCGCAGCACGACCATCGCCGTGTCGGGATCGCGGTGCGGGTTCTCATTCGCGTCGAGCATGCACGCCGTGCGCGCGTAGATCTCGACCGGCTCGTCCTGAAGCAGCCAGCGCAGCATGTCGAAATCGTGGATCATGGTGTCGTAGAAAATGCCGTAAGGCATGGCCGCGACCGCGTCGGGCGGCGAGATCTCGGGATCGCGGCTGGAAAGGATCAGCATCTCGGGTCGGCCAATGTCGCCGGTGCGGATTGCGTCGTGCAGCGCGCGGTGAGTCGGATCGAAGCGCCGGTTGAAGCCGACGCAAAACGGTACCCCCGATCGAGACAGAACGTCCGCGCAGGCGTCGACACCCGCCAAGTCGAGATCGATCGGTTTCTCGCAGAAGATCGCTTTGCCGGCCTGCGCCGCCGCCTGAATGATAGTCGCGTGCGTGCGTGGCGGTGTGCAGACGATGACCGCGCGCAGGGAGGGATCGGCCAACGCCTGCGCGAGGTCGCGCCCTGCACGCGCGCCGTGCTTTTTAGCCAGCGCGTCCGCCGCGTCGAGATTGAGGTCGATGACCCATGAAAGACGCGCGCGCGGATGCGCAGCCACGTTTGCGGCGTGAACCGGGCCGATGAAGCCCGCGCCGACCAGACAGAACTCGATCACGCCGGCTGACGTCCGACGGCGGCGCTCATCACGATTCCGGCAAGATCCCGACCGCAACCAGCTCCAGCCGCAGCTGGTGCGGCGAGCGGAAATGGATGCCGTGAACCCCGAGCGCCTCGGCCGCCGCAGCATTATCGGCCACATCGTCGATGAAGACGGCCGACGCGGCCGTCACAGCGTGCCTCTCGAACAACACTTGGAAGATGCGCGGGTCGGGTTTCATCACCCGCTCGTTGCCGGAGACGACGATCGCCTGGAACCATGACAGGAACTCGAAGCGCTTTCGCAGCGAAGGAAAGGTTTCCGCAGACCAATTGGTGATCGCATACAAAGGCACGCCCCGACTTTTCAGCTCCGCAAGCACCTCGATCGCGCCATCGATGGCGCCGGGGACCATCTCGTCGAAGCGCTTGCCGAACGCCTCGATCAATTCGATCTTGTCGGCATGGTGCGGCAGCAACTCCTGTGTCGCCTCGGCGAAGCTT
>DATNNK010000371.1:0-2191 GCA_035601875.1 Casimicrobiaceae bacterium
ACCGAACACTTCGAGGGTGACGCTTCGGTGACGAGCGCCGATATCGACTTTCTGCACGAGGGGTTCAAGCCGAGTCTCCGCCACGCCGCGGAACGATACGACGGGCGGCAATATTCGCAGGTCGTGCGCGACGCGATGTCCTTCGCTGATCGAATCAACGAAGCATTTGACCAGGCCAAGCCGTGGGCGTTGGCGAAGGACCCCGCTCGCCGACAAGAGCTGCACGGTATTTGTACGCGCGCACTCTTCGGATTCAAGTATCTGACCGTGATTCTCGCCCCGATCCTTCCGAAGCTAGCCTCACGGGTCGCCCGCGAGCTGTTCTGTCTCGATCGCGAATTCGTCTGGGCCGATGCGATCGAGCCGCCCACCCGGATCGCACCCTTCGCCCACCTCATGACGCGCATCGATCCCAAGCAGATCGACGCGCTGCTCGAAGGCCCGAACGCGACTGTGCCTCCTGCACCTCAGCCCTCTTCCACCGCACAAGCCGGAACGTCTACCGCGGTAGATGCCGCCCAAATCACGATAGACGACTTCACCAAGATCGACCTCCGGCTGGCGAAAATCGTCAACGCCGAACACGTCGACGGAGCCGACAAGCTGCTGCGACTGACGCTCGATGTCGGCGATGGGCGCCACCGCACGGTCTTCGCCGGCATCAAGGCGGCGTACAAACCCGAGGATCTCATCGGACGTCTTACCCCGATGGTCGCGAATCTGGCGCCACGCAAGATGAAGTTCGGACTTTCCGAGGGAATGGTGCTTGCCGCCTCCGGAGACGGCCCCGGTATCTTCCTGCTCGCACCCGATACCGGCGCCTTGCCCGGCATGCGCGTCAAATGACCGGCGTGCCCAGGCGGTCAGCGCGCATACGGCATCTGCCGATGTGGGCCGACTTGAGATTACCGAAATGGGCGATAGCGTCGGCAAAACTCTCGTCGTCCCCGCCCTCGATTCAAGCATTCGAGGGCAGGCTTCAGCGGGGATCCATGTTGTGGCCGACTAAGAGCCAATGGATTCCCGCTTTCGCGGGAATGACGATATGAAGGATTCGGCGTCATGCATTTTTGTGATGCTTCCATCGTGACACTCGACAGGTAACAGTGTTGAGCGCGCTTCATCTCATCGTCGCAGCCATCGCCGCGTGGCTGACGATCGGGGTGCTGGCGCTCGTCAGCGTGCGCGACAGCGCTCGCATCATCCGGTTGCTGTTTATTGTCGGAACCGGCGTCGGTTTGCTGCTCGCCGTCGTCGCGTTCATGGCGATGGGCCAGATCGCCCAGAGCATCGTGTTGCCGCTGGGCCTGCCCGACCTGCCGTTTCATTTGCGGCTCGATTCCCTGTCGGCGTTTTTCCTGCTGCTGCTCGGGGTGACCGCCGCCGGTATTTCCCTCTTTTCCGCCGGCTACTTTCGCGACAGCGAAGGCAGCGCGCCCGGATTGTTGTGTCTCCAATATCACACCTTCCTCGCTGCCATGGCACTGGTGCTCATTGCCGACGACGCCTACGTCTTCATGGTTGCGTGGGAGAGCATGGCGCTCGCGTCTTACTTTCTGGTGACCACCGATCACCGCATTGCCGAAGTCCGCCGCGCGGGATTCCTCTACCTGCTGATCGCGCATATCGGCGCCATCGCCATCCTGCTGTGCTTCGGCGTGCTTCAGGGCGGAAGCGGCGATTACAGCTTTGGCTCGATGCGCTCGGTCATTCTTCCCGGCGCATGGGGATCGATCGCCTTTCTGCTCGCGCTCTTCGGCTTCGGCGCCAAGGCCGGCTTGCTGCCGCTGCACATCTGGCTGCCGGAGGCGCACCCGGCGGCGCCCTCGCCGGTCTCGGCATTGATGAGCGGCGTGATGCTCAAGACCGCCATCTACGGGCTGCTGCGGGTGACCTTCGACCTTCTCAACGGCCAGCTGTGGTGGTGGGGCGTCGTCGCGTTGGTACTCGGACTTGTCAGCGCACTCTTTGGCGTCATTTTCGCGACCGTGCAAACCGACATGAAGCGGCTCCTCGCCTATTCGTCGATCGAAAACATCGGCATTATCGTCGCCGGCATCGGCCTCAGCATTTTGTTCAAGTCCTACGACAAGACGCTGCTTGCCGCGCTGACCCTCACCGCAACGCTTTACCACGCGCTCAATCACGCCGTGTTCTAGAGTCTGTTGTTCCTGGCCACGGGCGCGGTGCT
>DATNNK010000372.1:0-3391 GCA_035601875.1 Casimicrobiaceae bacterium
GCTTTGACAGCGAAACGTAACGATTGGCGTATTGGCGCGACGGCTCCATTTAATGCCACCTAGGATTCGGCGCGGCATCGGCTCGCCGCGTGTCCATGCGCTCTGCATGACGGCACCATAGGTGAGATCTGCAACGTAGCCTTCTCCCTCGACCCATGACACTTGGGACAACGCGACGAGGTATCGACCACACCGTACGCCTGCGAACATGCTGAGCAATGGCTAACGAAATGTACAGAGCCTTGTGACGGAAAATAAAGCGTCGATCATCTATGATCCTATGGACGCCCCGCATAAACGGTTCAGAATCAATGCTCTCGTCTTCAAAAATGGGGCCTAAAACCGCTCTGCAACACATTGCAATGGATGCCCCGAATTTCTTCTGCCTCTAACCCCGCGACCGAGACATTCGCCTTTAAGCGCTACAGCATCCGGACCAAGCATGCCTACATCGATTAGATTAAACGCTTCATCTGCGCCCACGGCAAGCGCCACACGGCTGATTTCAGACCAGCAGCGGTCGAATCATTCCTGACTTAACTCGCGGTCACCTGTGGGGTTGCCGCGTCGATGTGGAACTGAGCGAATCGCACGAATAAATTCGCGCCTACCGCCGCCGCGACAGCTCGTAGCGCGCGACTTTCATTCCATGAGGCGCGGCATGCGGATCTGCGCTCTGCGAAGCGCGACCTTGCACATGCTAAAATCTCAACGTGCGATATCTCAGGGCTGACCATCGCTTTGTGTCCTCCGCATCCTGCAATTCAGTACGATTCCCTTGATCTCCGCCACGCCTTCGACACCCAGACAGCTCATCATCGCCACCCGCGAATCGGCCTTGGCGATGTGGCAGGCGGAGCACGTCCGCGATCATCTTCATGCGCACTATCCATCGTGTGAGCTGACGCTGCTCGGCGTGACGACGCAAGGCGACCGCATCATCGATCAACCGCTTGCCGATATCGGCGGCAAGGGTCTTTTCATCAAGGAGCTCGAGCAGGCGATGGCTGATGGCCGCGCCGATCTCGCGGTGCACTCGCTCAAGGATGTGCCAATGGACATGCCGCCCGGGTTCGTGCTGGCGGCGATCATGAAGCGCGACGACCCGCGTGACGCCTGGGTGTCGAACCGATATCCGTCGCTGGCGGGAGTCCCCGCGCACAGCGTCATCGGTACCTCGAGCCTGCGCCGCGAGGCTCAGTTGCGCGAGCGCTATCCGGAGCTCCACGTCAAGCCGCTTCGTGGCAATGTGACCACGCGGCTGAAGAAACTGGACGATGGCCAATATGCGGCGATTATTCTTGCCGCGGCCGGTCTCAAGCGCTTGGGCTACGCGAATCGCATCGCGGCGTTGCTCGATCCCGACGACAGCCTGCCCGCTATCGGCCAGGGCGCGCTGGCGCTGGAATGCCGCGCCGATCGCGCCGACATAATCGCCACACTTGCGCTGCTCGCGGACACCGAGACGATGCTTGTCACCGCGGCCGAGCGTGCCTTTGGCCAGCGTCTCGGAGGTAGTTGTCGCACCCCCCTCGCCGCGCACGGCGTTTGGCAAGACGACCAGTTGCGGCTGCGCGGGCTGATTGCGAGTCGCGACGGAAAGCGGGTGTTGCGCGGCGAGCGTACCAGCGCGGCACCGAACGTAGAGGCGGCGGAGGCGATCGGCGACGCGCTGGGCGTGGAATTCCTGAAACGCGGTGCGGCGGAAATTTTGGCCGACGAGGCATGACCGATAGGGCGAGCGGGCCGTTGCAGAGCGCGCGCATCGTCATCACGCGTCCTGCGCGCCAATCCGCTGGGCTCGCGCAGCAAATCGCGGCACTCGGCGGCAAACCAGTGATGTTCCCGGCGATCGTGATTCTGCCGCCGGCGGATCGCTCGCCGCTCGAGCGCGCGCAACGCGATCTCGCGCAGTACGACTACGCTGTCTTTGTCAGCGCCAACGCGGTCGAATACGGCGTCGGCGATCCGGCTTCGTGGCCCGCGCATCTCGTTGCGCTTGCACCGGGACCCGGAACGGCATCGGCGCTCACCGCGGTCGGCATCGGTCAGGTGCGCATTCCGGCGACGACCATGGACAGCGAAGGCCTGCTCGTGCTGCCAGAGCTCGCCGATGTGGCAGGCAAACGCATTGTGATTTATCGCGGCAGCGGCGGCACCGGGGGCCGGGAGCTGCTCGGAGAAACACTTTCCGAACGCGGGGCCCAAGTCGATTACGTCGAGTGCTACCGGCGCGACAAGCCGCGCGGCGACTTCGGGACCCTGGCCGCGGCGTGGCGCGCCGGCGAGATCGATGCCTTGACGCTGACCAGCAGCGAAGGGCTCGACAATCTGTGGTCGCTCTTTGACGACGCGTCGCGCTCGAGCATGGCCGCGACACCGACCTTCGTTCCGCACCCCCGCATCGCGGAGCGCGCACGGATGCTCGGCTTTGGGTGCGTAAGCGTTACCGCACCCACCGACGCAGGACTCATAGCTTCGTTGCTAGAATACTTCGCTTCCAGACAACCCTAACCATTGAGACGCCCACATGCAACCCGATATCATCGTCACCGCGCCGCTGCCGCCTTTTCTCTACGAACCGCTGAAGTCGAGCTATCGCTGCCACGACTATTACAAGGCGGAAGACAAGCCCGGCACGCTCGAAGCGGTGGGCAAGCGCATCCGAGGACTGGTCCAGGGCGGAGGCACGGTGACACCGACATCGCTGCTCGACGCGCTGCCGGCGCTCGAAATCATTTCCGTATTCGGTGTCGGCTACG
Source organism: Casimicrobiaceae bacterium (assembly GCA_035601875.1). Classification (GTDB taxonomy): domain Bacteria; phylum Pseudomonadota; class Gammaproteobacteria; order Burkholderiales; family Casimicrobiaceae; genus PALSA-1003. The sequence continues at coordinate 2,763 of DATNNK010000372.1, forward strand.
ACGGCGTTCCCGTGAGCTATTGCAAGGGACGCAAGATCAAGGTCACGAACACACCGGATGTGCTTACCGACGACGTGGCCGACGTCGCGCTTGGCCTGATTCTGATGACCGTCCGCGGATTCGTTCGTCTCAATCGTTTTGTGCATGCCGGCGAATGGCCGAAGCGTTCACCCGAGTTGACCACCAAGCTTGCCGGACAGAAAGTCGGCATCCTCGGATTGGGGCGCATCGGTAAGGCAATCGCCGCACGCGTTGCCGCGATGGGAATGAAGATCGCCTACACCGGCCGCAAGCCGCAGCACGTACCTTACGAGTTCATGCCGGATCTCAAGTCGCTGGCGGCAGCGGTGGACTTCCTCGTCGTTGCCTGCCCCGGAGGCGAAGCCACGCGCAACATCGTCAATGCCGAAGTACTGGAAGCGCTGGGCAAGAAAGGAACGCTGATCAACATCGCCCGCGGCTCGATCGTCGACGAGTCGGCGCTCGCGGCCGCGCTCACAGTGGGAGTGATCAAGGGGGCGGGTCTCGACGTATTCGCCGACGAGCCGAATATTCCCTCGGCGCTGCTGGCGATGGACAATGCGGTGCTCCTGCCGCACGTCGGCAGCGCGACGCGCGAGACGCGTCAG
>DATNNK010000373.1:0-2004 GCA_035601875.1 Casimicrobiaceae bacterium
ATCATTATGCTCGGCGTGATCATCGCGGTCCGCTAACAGATGAGCGGCGAAGCAGCGCAGGCGCGCGCCGACCAGATGCGCGTTGAGCAGCATGAGCCCGACCACGACCACGACACCCGGCGTCAACAACCCGCTCGCGACAAGCAAGCCGCTGACCGCGGCGACGATACGCGTGTAGGCGGGCCACAGAGCGAGCATCGTCCAGAAGAAAACCAGGCACAAGGGAACGACAACAGCGGTGTCGCCGAAGCTGATCGTTGGCGGAATCGCTTCAAAGGCGTTCTCAAGCGACCACAACAGCACGGCACCATGCAGCAGCAGCGCCGCCGCAAACAGGATCATGAAAGCGCGAGAACGTCGCATGGATCCCATGGTGATCGCGGCAGGCCGCCGACGTTCACGTCCCGGGGCAGCAGCGCGGAGGCCGCGCCCACGACCACCATTGCGGGAAAGAGCATTCCTGCCAAAAGCAAGCATCGCATTGCGCGTTGACCGCGTAGCGTGCGCAAGGCACTGAGGAAGCGGGCCGCATCGGGTCACGATTATGCCACCCGGCCGGGGCGTCGCAGGTCTGTGGGCCGATGCGTTGCGCGCCGCCGCAAATCCCGCTATAGTGAATCCATGAGCAGCTTGCGCGACCTCCTTTCGCGACTTTCTCCGATCGCCATTCCTGGCGATCTGCTGCTACTGCTGCGCCCAGCGCGCAGATAACTCATACCCCTTTCTCGCAGTCGCTGTCCTTCGCCCGCCAAGCGCCGGCAGGACAAGCATTCCACGAATTGAATCGTGCAGGAGCCGACCATGCCAGACCACTTGATCATATTCGACACAACGTTGCGCGACGGCGAGCAGAGCCCGGGCGCGTCGATGACCGCAGAAGAGAAGATGCGGATCGCCAAGCAGCTCGAGCGACTGAAAGTGGACGTGATCGAAGCAGGCTTCCCAGCTTCATCGAACGGTGATTTCGCCGCGGTCAATGCCATCGCCAAGGCTATCAAGAACAGCACGGTGTGCGCGCTTGCCCGCGCCAACGAGAACGACGTTCGGCGCGCCGGCGACGCGCTCAAGGGCGCCAAGTCGGGCCGCCTGCACATGTTTCTGGCCAGCTCGCCGATCCACATGAAGATGAAGTTGCGGATGACGCCCGAGCAGGTGCTTGCGCAGGCGGTTAAGTCGATCCGCTGGGCGCGGGAATATACCGACAACATCGAGTTCTCGCCCGAAGATGCTGGCCGCTCGGAGCCTGACTTTCTGTGCAAGCTGGTCGAGGCGTCGATCGCCGCGGGTGCTACGACGATCAACATTCCCGACACCGTCGGCTACACCATGCCGTGGCAATTCGGGGAGCTCATCAAGAACCTGCGCGAACGTGTCCCGAATTCGGACAAGGCCGTATGGTCGGTACATTGCCACAACGATCTGGGCATGGCGGTGGCCAACTCGGTCGCCGCGGTGATGAACGGCGCGCGTCAGGTCGAATGCACGATCAACGGCCTCGGCGAACGCGCCGGCAATGCGTCGCTGGAAGAAATCGTGATGGCGGTCAAGACGCGCAAGGACGTGTTCCCCTGCACCACGCGCATCGATACGGCGCAGATCGTCGCCACGTCCAAGCTCGTCTCGAGCATCACCGGCTTCCCGGTGCAGCCGAACAAGGCTATCGTCGGCGCCAACGCCTTTGCGCATGAATCCGGCATCCACCAGGACGGCGTGCTGAAGCACCGCGAAACCTACGAAATCATGCGCGCCGAAGATGTGGGCTGGGGAGCGAACAAGCTCGTGCTGGGCAAGCTCTCGGGCCGCAACGCATTCAAGAATCGCCTGACCGAGCTGGGAATCGAGCTCGGCACCGAGGAATCGCTCAACCACGCGTTCGCGCGGTTCAAGGAGCTCGCCGACAAAAAGGGTGAAATCTTCGACGAAGATCTGCACGCACTGGTTTCCGACGAGCAGGTAACGCCGGAGCGCGAACATTACAAATTGAGAACGTTGAAGGTCGTGTCC
>DATNNK010000374.1:0-2778 GCA_035601875.1 Casimicrobiaceae bacterium
TCGCTTGTATCGTGGGTGGCGCGGTGATGGCGAAGATCGCTCCCGCGTTGGCGAAATTGAGTTATCCGAAACTGCATTGGCCGATTCAGCGAACGCGCCTCTTTGCCTGCTGCAGGAGCGCAGTCACCATCCACTGTTGTGGATCACCGGCCCGCCGGGAGCCGGCAAGACCACCTTGGTGGCCACGTTCCTGCAAGCGCGCAAGCTTCGGGCGATCTGGTACCAGGTCGACGCCGGCGATGCCGACCTCGCGACGTTTTTCTATTACCTCGGCCAAGCCGCAGGGATAGCGGCGCCGCGAAAAGGCACAACACTGCCGCTCCTGATGGCGGAACACTTGAACGACTTACCAGGCTTCACACGGCGCCTTTTTCGCGAGCTGTACAGCCGCTTGCCGACACCGTCGGCGCTGGTTCTGGACAACTACCAGGAGGTGGCAGTCGAGTCGGCGTTTCATGGTGTCATCGAAACGGCACTGCAGGAACTACCGCCCGGAAGCAATCTGATCGTCGTGAGCCGCGCGGAGCCGCCGCCGGATTTCGCGCGCGCGCTCGCCAACAATAACGTCGGCCATGTGGGATGGGACGAGCTCCGCTTGACGTTGGAGGAAACGGCGGCAATCAGCGCCGGCAAAACCGCCTCGATGACGTAGCGCTGCGCTCACTGCACGACCAATCGAACGGATGGGTGGCCGGGCTCGTCCTGATGCTCGAGCGGCTCAGGCGAACAGGCGCCGTGAGTCATATCTCCCAGTCGGAGACGATGGACACGGTATTCGACTATTTCGCGGGCCAGATTTTCGATCAGAGTCCTGTGGGCACGCGCGATTTTCTCATGCGGACCGCGTGCTTGCCGAACGTCACGGTGAAAGCGGCGTTGCAAATCAGCGGCAATCCCGACGCAGCGAACATTCTCGACGGCTTGTACCGTCGGCACCTCTTCAGCGAGCGACGTCGGCGAGAAGGTGACCTATAACTATCACGACCTGTTCCGGCAATTTCTGCGTAGCCGTGCTGCGCAGATTCTGGGCGGCGAGGAATTCGCAAGGGTCTTGAGGCCGCGGGACGACTGCTCGAGGCGGAGGCCGACGTCGAGAATGCATTTGCGTTATATCGCGAAGCGAACGACTGGGCCGCAGTCGAAAACCTTGTGCTCAAAAACTCGGAGCGACTGCAGAACCAGGGCCGAACCCAGGTTATCAGCACATGGAAGAAACAATGCTATCCAAAGGTCGTCGTGTCGTCAGCACGACTTCGATGATCCCGACAACTATGGCATCGGACGTTTTTGCGCGAGCATGACGCCGTCGCCTACCGTCAACAGGCACGCGTCGACGCGCGCGTCATCGCGGATTTTCGCGTTGAGCGCCCGTAGCGCGTCGGTGTCGGCATCGTGGAACTGCGGGTCGGCCACACGGCCGGACCAGAGCATATTGTCGAGCGCGATCAGGCCTCCGGCACGCAGGAGCGTCAGGCACGCTTCGTAATAGGCGTCGTAGTTGGGCTTGTCGGCATCGATGAATGCGAAATCGAACCTTCCGGCGCCGCCGTCCCGGATCAGTGCGGCCAGCGTCTCGGATGCCGGCGCCAGCTTGAGCTCGATCCGATCGGCCACCCCGGCTTCCTTCCAATACCGCCTGGCAATATTGGTCCACTCTTCGCTGACGTCGCAACACACGAGCTTGCCGCCCGCGGGCAATGCCGACGCGACGGCCAGCGCGCTGTAGCCGGTGAAGGTGCCGACCTCGATCGCCCGTTGCGCTGCCAAAGATCGCACCAGCATGGCGAGCAGGGCCCCCTGATCGGCGCCGATCTGCATGCCGGCAAGGGGAAGGTGCGACGTCTCCTCGCGAAGACGCCGCTGCAACGGCATCTCCCGTGAGATCTCCACGGCGACATAGCGTTCGACCGCGTCAGGAACAAGGGATCGGCTCATGACGCGCAGCATGCCGGCGAATCGCACCGTGCGCAACCGCTCGGGGCGCGCCGGGGAGATCCGGTTTCAGCCCTTGTCGGACCGGCCGTAAATTCTCATGACGTCATCGACCGACAGCATCCCCTTCTTGCCCTTGTCCATTTCGTCGAACTTCTTTTCCATCAGCATCATGAAATCTTTCTTGGTGATCATGCCGTCCTTGTTGGCCATCTTCGTTACTTCCGCTCGCGATGCCATCATGTCGCCGTCGGCGGCGAACGCGGGCGCGGAAAGCGCAGCCATCCCCAGCATCGCGCCAAAGGACAACACCCTCGCGGTTTGTTTCAGGTTCATGTTTTGCTCCTGGTGTAGTGAAGATCGGTCGATGCCCGGTTTGGCGCCACCGGGCGCGAGCGCTTGTCGCTCAGGCCCTTGGTCGACGCGGGCCGCCATTGCTTACAGCGGGAGGTCGCATTACGTTCACGCGGCGGCTGGCGCCCTGCTTCCCGACTTTGGGCACCGACCTTCACTTCGTGACGCGGTAGAATGGATGCAGGCCCTTTATAGTCCGCGACAATGCATTCTTGTCCGCCGGCTGCCATTCCGCATGCCGCCTTTGGCGTGTTTTCCGCTGCCCGGCATCCACTGCGGGCGGTATCGACGTGCCCTTGCCGGGCCGCATCGGAGCCGGAATGAGCGCCATTCACGTTCACCGCCTGACCGAGGCCGCGCGGCCGAAACTGCTCGAACATTTTCTGCGCCTTGATGCCGAGGATATCCGATTGCGGTTCGGCTTGCCGCTCGGGTCCGACGCGATCGCGGCGTACGTTCAGGGTATCAATTTCGACACCGACGCCGTCTTCG
>DATNNK010000375.1:0-2903 GCA_035601875.1 Casimicrobiaceae bacterium
TTGAGTGCGATCCGCCAGTTGACAAAAGCGAACCGCGACACCTGTGCCTGTCGTAAATTAAATCCGGGCATATTGGTGATGCAGTCCGCCCAGGGTTGGGCGACAAAGAATGTGCCCGGCGCGATCGACGGCGCGCGAGACCGGGGCATCTTTCTCCAGGGATAGATGCGTGCAGACTGCTAGAGCGTGATCTTTTGGGTTTGAATCGATTTGGGATTGAACGAAGCCGCTGCCCGCGGCGTGAGGGGCAAGGTGGCGTAGATCGCCTCCTGGCTGAGAGGATGTGGGTGTTGGAGCCCACCCCCCTCAGACAGGAGTATCGAGATGGCCGATTTGAGCCCTCTTCGCCGCCGCATGATCGAAGACATGACCGTCCGCAATCTGTCGCCAGCGACGCAACGATCCTACATCAGCGCGGTTTCGAAGTTCAGCCGCTATTTTGGCCGATCGCCTGACCGGTTAGAGCTGGAAGACGTCCGCGCCTTCCAGGTGCATCTGGTCTCGACCGGCATCTCATGGCCGGCGCTGAACCAGATCGTCTGTGCGCTACGGTTTTTCTACGGCGTCACGCTCGGCGAGGCGCTCATCCCGGAGCGCATTCCCTATGCGCGAGAACCGCGCAAGCTGCCGGTCGTTCTCAGCGCCGACGAAGTGGTTCAGTTCCTCGAGGCCGTGTCCAGCCTGAAGAGCCGCGCCGCGCTCACCACGGCCTATGCGGCCGGACTCAGGGCCTCCGAAGTCGCGGGACTGCGGATCGACGACATCGACAGCGCCCGCGGCGTCATCCAGGTGCGCCACGGCAAGGGCGCGAAGGATCGCAACGTGATGCTGTCGCCCCAGCTGCTGGGCATCCTGCGCACCTACTGGCGGCTCGCCCGGCCGCGGCTTTATCTGTTCCCTGGTCGTGACGAAGATCATCCGATCGATCAGACGGTGTTGCACGCCGCCTGTCGGTCGGCGGTGAAGGCTGCGGGCCTGACCAAGCGCGTCACGCTCCACACGCTGCGCCACAGCTTCGCGACGCATCTTCTCGAGAACGGAACCGATATCCGGATCATCCAGGTCTTGCTCGGGCACAATAATTTGTCGTCGACAGCGCGCTACACGCAGGTCGCCACCGATACGATCCGGGCGACGCAGAGCCCGCTCGATCGCTTGTCGCTGGAGGTGACGCCACCTAGATGATCCGCGGCGGGATGCGGGTGATGATCCGCCCCGACAGCCGCTGCAACAGGCCGGCCATCGAGATTGCCGATATTCTGCGCCGGCATGGCGACACCTATCGCCGTGTACATGCCGGTCATCTCGGTCGGGTCGAGCGGCGCGTGATGAGCGCGATCGTGGCGTGCCGGACCGAGGCGCTCGGCGGCCACATGGAGGCTTGCGACGACTGCGGCACGACACGCGTCGCCTATAATTCTTGCCGCAACCGGCACTGTCCGAAGTGTCAGGGGCCAGCCCGAGCCGCGTGGCTCGCCGCGCGAGAAGCCGACCTGCTGCCGGTTCCCTATTTCCACGTCGTCTTCACACTGCCGGCTCCGATCGCCGCGATCGCCTTTCAGAACAAGACCATCGTTTATGCGATCCTGTTCAAAGCCGCCGCCGAGGCAATGTCGACGCTCGCCGCCAATCCACGCCGGCTCGGCGCCGGGATCGGCGTCGTCGCCGTCCTCCACACCTGGGGGCAGGCGCTGACGCACCATCCCCACGTCCACTGCGTCGTGCCGGGCGGCGGCCTCTCGCCCGATAGCGCGCGCTGGATCGCCAGCCGACCAAACTTCTTCCTGGCCGTCAAACCGCTCGCCCGGCTGTTCAGACGCCTGTTCCTCGAACGTCTGACCGCCGCCTTCGACGCCGGCACCCTGAACTTCTTCGGCGATCTCGCATCCCTGGCCGAGCCTGCTGCCTTCGCAGCTCACCTCGTCGCCATGCGGCGCATCAGCTGGGTCGTCTACGCCAAACGGCCGTTCGGCGGCCCCGCACAGGTGCTGGCCTATCTCGGCCGCTACACCCATCGCGTTGCAATAGCCAACAGCCGGCTCGTAGCCCTCGACGAGGATCACGTCGCCTTTACCTGGAAGGACTACCGCCAGAACGGCGCGACAAAGATCATGAAGCTCAAGCCCGACGAGTTCATCCGCCGCTTCCTTCTTCACACGCTGCCCGATGGCTTCCATCGCATCCGCCACTTCGGCTTCATGGCCAACGGCCATCGCGCTGCCAAACTCGCCCTTTGCCGCAAACTTCTCGATCGTGAGCGGACAGCGCCAAACGATGGCGAGCCGTCGCCTGTGGATTCGGACGCTCTGACGTGGCCCAAGGCTCCCGCCTGTCCTGATTGTGGTGGCGTCATGCGCATCATCGAGCGCTTTCGACACAGCTTCAGTCGTTCCGGCGCTCCAACCCAATCGTTCCGGTGCGACACATCGTGAGCCAACTTATACCGTGCTCGAAGATCGTCATTCGTCATTATGATCCCGTCGTCTCGATCATCGCAGACGCTGCCGAATCCGTGCAGCCAAACAGCGCGATAGAAATTATTCGATGCAGCGGGCCATCGATCGCGACCGCCTGTAAAATGCTCTCTGTCTCAAGTTACCGCCATTGCGCAACCAAAACGTCGCCGCGTCAGCTCCGCAGTCTGCCGATAGCAACCCGCGATCTCAAACTATCCCCATAGCCGCACCACCGTGCATATTCTCCCGCGCCTTCGTTCAATCCGGCTTCAATGAGGTCGCGTTATAAGCGCTTGCCGCGCCCTCGCGTGAGCGCGACCTCACAGAACCCTCCAGATTCCCCTGGTGGTGCTGCTCTGATTCACTGTGCGTGAGGTTTGATTCGCAGGGGGTTTCCATGGCTCATGCGGTTGAGGTGACGCGGCGAGACCGTTCGTCGGCGGCGCT
>DATNNK010000376.1:0-3762 GCA_035601875.1 Casimicrobiaceae bacterium
CGCTGTCCGCCGCGGAGAGGTCGGCGAGCGGAAGGCTGCCGGAACGAAGTGGACGACGCGAGCGTGCACGCGTGACGGTACGCCGCATCGAAACCTGCTGCGTACCCTTCAATACCGGCCGACTCGCCTCCGTGAGCCGCAGCGCACCATGAGCCTCGTGGTCGACGCGCGCATATCCCATCGCCACCAGCTGCCGGAACACGCCGCGCCACGCCGTCTCGTCGACGTCTTCGCCGATACCGAATACCGACAGCTTGTCGTGCTCCCAGCGCGTGATGCGCGCGCCGGCCTTGCCGCGCAGCACGTCGATCAGGTGTACCGCGCCGAAACGCTGGCCGGTGCGATAGATCGCGGAGAGCGCTTTCTGCGCCGCTGAGGTCGCGTCGTAGGTCTCGGGTGGCGCGAGGCAGCTGTCGCAATTGCCGCAGGGCGTGCTCGCCTCGCCGAAGTAATCGAGCAAACGAACCCGGCGGCAGCCCGCGGTTTCGCACAGGCCGAGCAGCGCATCGAGCTTGGCGACCGACACTCGCTTGTACTCGTCACTGGCATCCGACATGTCGATCATCCGCCGCTGCTGCACGACGTCAGCGAGCCCATAGGCCATCCAGGCGTCAGCCGGCTCCCCGTCGCGGCCGGCGCGTCCGGTCTCCTGATAGTAGCCCTCGACGCTCTTGGGCAGGTCGAGGTGCGCGACAAAACGAACGTCCGGCTTGTCGATGCCCATGCCGAAGGCGATCGTCGCCACCATCACCAGGCCGTCCTCGCGTTGAAAGCGTGCCTGGTGCCCGGTGCGGGAGGGAGTGTCCATGCCGGCGTGATAGGGCAGGGCGGACACGCCCTTGGACTGCAGCCACTCGGCGGTCTCATCGACCTTGCGCCGCGAGAGGCAATACACGATGCCCGCTTCTCCGCGATGCTCGTCCTCGATGAAGCGCAGCAGCTGCGCGCGTGCGTCTGCCTTGTCGACAATGGTGTAGCGAATGTTCGGGCGATCGAAGCTGGACGTGAACACGCGCGCACCGGCAAGCCCGAGGCGAGCGATGATCTCGGTGCGCGTTTGCGGGTCGGCGGTTGCGGTGAGTGCGATACGCGGGATTTGCGGATAGCGCTCGTGCAGCAGCGACAACTGCAGATACTCGGGGCGAAAATCATGGCCCCATTGCGACACACAGTGCGCTTCGTCGATCGCGAACAGCGCCAGCCGCGCGCGGTCCAGGAGGTCGAGGCAGCGCGAGGTGGTCAGGCGCTCCGGTGCCACATAGAGCATGTCGAGCTCGCCGGCGAGCAGCGCGCGCTCGGTGGCCCGCGCCGCATCGGCGTCGAGTGTCGAGTTGAGGAACGCTGCGCGCACGCCCAATTGGGTCAGCGCCGCAACCTGATCCTGCATCAATGCGATCAGCGGCGAGACGACGATGCCGGTCCCCTGCCTGACGAGCGATGGAATCTGATAGCACAACGATTTGCCGCTGCCGGTCGGCATCAGCACCAGCGCATCGCCTCCGGCCACGACATGGTCAACGACCTCGCCCTGCGCGTCGCGGAACGCGGCGTAGCCAAAGGTGTCGCGCAGCACCTCGATCGGGCTCGGGAAATTCCGGTGCATCGTGCTCAGTCGAAGTGAAGGATGACTGCCGCTTCGCCAGCCGGTAAGCTGGTCGAAAAACCGCGGCAGCCCGATTCTCGCAGAATTCGGTCGGGCCCGACTTATCGCTTAAGTCGTATCCGAGCGGGCTCCGACACAATGTCGCGCTACTTGGCCGCAAAGCGCTCCGAGAGACCTCGCGCCCGGCCGGCAGCGAATCGTGCACTCGCCGCGCACGATTCGCGACCCGCGGTCCTTACTTGATGGTTGCGGCGCCGACCTTGCAGGCGACTTCATCCTGCGAGCCGGTGCCGCCGGAACAGCCGATCGCGCCGATCAGCTTGCCGCCTTCGACCAGAGGAATGCCGCCTCGCGAGGCTATGATTCCATCGAGGGTGATCAGGTAGTTGAAGCTGTTGAGCTGAATGCCGTTTTCGAAAGCCTTGGTTTCTCGACGGAAGGTCGCGGCGGCGCGCGCCTTGTGCTCGGAAATCTGGATCGAGGCGAGCTGTGCGCCGTCCATGCGCTGGAAGGCGACCAGATTGCCGCCCGAATCGACGACCGTGACGATCAGCTTCCAGTCACGCTTCTTGGCTTCCGCCACCGTGGCGGCAATGGCTGCCTGAGCCCGATCGAGGCCGATCGGCGCGCCGTACGGAACATCGAACGGCATCTTGTCGGGCACGTTATCCAACGGATTCGGCGGTGGCGTTGGCGCTGGCTGTTGCGCGTAGCTCGTCGTGGCCGCGAGCAATAGGGAACCGAGCAGGGCGATGCGCAACACGGGTTTCGACAGCATGGTGATCCTCCTTGAGTTATGGGTGGCGGGTGCTACCGCTCGAACGCGTCATGCAAACAGGCTTGGCCCGGACTTTATTCTTGCGACGGGAAGAGCATGTCCCGGGCGCCGACTATCTTACCCAAATCCTCGGGATCGAGCAGACGGTCATCGGTCGCGGCGTATGCACCTTGAAAATCGCCGGATTCTGGAGTCGGGAGAAGGGTATCGACCACGACTGAAGCTCGATCGGCAACGCCGATGAAGCAGATCGTAAACGACGATTGGACGGTTGCTGTTGTCGTCGCTACTTTGTGATTGTCGGCAACGAATCATTTACTCAATCGAGGTGTAGGCATGGACGGTTACAACATTTACCCTGGTCCCGAGCTTCGCGGCAAAACTCCGTGGCCGCTGGTCGCAAGCAGCCTGTGGCTGCGGTTGGGCTTCGTCGGCGCGACTGGCGCAGTCGTGGCGCTGATAGAGCTCTACAAGGGCGAAGCGGATCTCCTGGCAGCGCTCGCGTGGATTTTCGGAGGCGCCTGGCTGGCCGCAGTGTCGTGGCGTCGCGCCAAGGTGTTGCTCGACCGGCTCGACCGTCTCGAAGACACTCCGGAAGCCGTGCCGTCGCAGGTGGCCGTCCCCCAAACAATGACACACCCAAGTTGGGACAGGCGCGAGGTCAGCGCTCCGCCAGTCCGAGGTTAGCAATTTACCTGCGGGATCTCCGCCCTGGCGGGGTTCCCGCCTGTTTGCGTCACTAGTGGCCATTTCTTGAGCCGCATGCGACGCACCCCCATCGAACATTCGATGCCCGCGCACCGGGCGCGCCATCGAATAGCCTGCTGGCCACCGATGGCACGACCATTGCGTGGCACCTTGCGAAGTTGAGCTTCGCGCTGTGGCGAAGCACCTGGCTCCATGGCGCGTAGGGCCGGCAATGACGGTTCCATGTCTCCGGCGCCATTGCTCGGTCGCAATTTTTGCCAACCGCAACCGCTTATCCCGATTCACCCGACAACTGCGACACGGAGTCCGATTTGAAAAATTACATTCGTTTAAGCATCCTGGTGTGCGCAATGTTCAGCAGCGCCGCGTTTGCTGCCGGTGCGATCGCGGTCGATGACGAAGAAGGCAGCACCGACGCCGGTTATGGCTTTGTCACTGGTGCGTCGTCCCGCGATGCCGCGGGCGCAGAAGCGATGAAGCTTTGCAAGAAGGCTGGCAACGGCGACTGCAGGATCGTTGCGTGCTTTGATGAACGTGGACGCGACACTTGGATTGCGACGAAATGCTATTGCCTCTTGACACAGGCCCGTTAATAGGTGACCGGAGGTAGCGGCGGGGCTTCAATGCGACGCCGACGACGGGTGCCACCACGCAATGCTCATCTGAGTCAACG
>DATNNK010000377.1:0-2938 GCA_035601875.1 Casimicrobiaceae bacterium
CCGGTAACCGCTACGACACTCCGACGTTCGACACCAATGGTGACCAGCAGATCTCGACGGCGGACCTGATCAACACTGGCAGCGGCCTCGAAAACACCAGCGGCCGCATGATCGCGAGCATTCCCGCCGCCGCCGGCTTTCTCGGCATGCCGGCACGCGGAGGTCACCCCTTCGAGAACAAGTATGTCAACACCTCGTCCGGATCGGTCAATGTCATCGGCGAGACGGCCGGCCTGGGCACCCAAGGACGCAAGTCGTGGCGTCAAATTCAGTGAGAGGCAAATCATGAAGCGATACGTTTTCAGCGCGATCCTGCTCTTGGTGGCGGCACCGGCGGCGGCGATGACCCCCACTACGCCGGCGCCTTCCGCGGCAAAGACGAACATGCAAAGCATGTCGAGCTCGCCAGCGGCTGCCAAGGCGATGGCCGACGACAGCTCCGGCATGCGCCAGGGAACGGTCGAAGCGGTCAGCGTCGGCACCGGCACGTTCCACGTCTACGGCCAGAAGGTTAGCTTCGACGCGCAGCGCGTGCGCGTGTTCGGGCGCGACGGCAAGGCGTCGAGCATCTACGCACTGAAGACCGGCGCGAAAGTCCGCTTCACGATGGATGCGTCCGACCCCGAGCATCGCCGCGTCGCGGTCATCTACGTCGATTGAATCGGAACAGCACAATGCGCTCACGCGGATTCACGCTGCTCGAACTGGTCATTGCCTGCGCAATCGTGGCGATCCTCGCGGCGATCGCCTATCCCAGTTACATAAATTCGGTACAAAAGTCGCGCCGCTCGGAAGCGACGGCAGCACTGCTCGGCGTTGCTTCACAGCTGGAGCGCTTCTCCACGGAAAAGGGCGGGTACGCATTGGCGAGGCTCGGGACTGGCGTCAACGCCGTCTATCCCAACCACACCGAGAACAGCTACTACAACTTGTCATTGACGAACCAGACTGCGACGACCTACACGGTTCGGGCAGCCCCGACGGGAGCACAAGCAGCCGACCCGTGCGGCACGCTTACCTACACCGAGCAAGGCATCAAGAACGTCACGGGTGGAACCTGGACCAACGCGCAGTGCTGGTAGCGGTGCGGCGACCTGCCATCGTTGTGCAATAGACCGTAGCATCGCCGGCGCTCCCAGGAGCGGCGAACACCCTCTACCTCGCATTTACCGGCGTTACTCGAACGTCAAGCTGCGTTTGCCTGCGCGAGACAGTCTGCGCAGGATTATGATGTGCGACTCGCCCGAGCATGCCCCGAGCGACATCGACTCGAGGACTGTCACATGCGACAAAACGCCCTTCGGTTGGCCGCGCTCGGTTTTGCGTTCGCGATCGGCAGCGCCGCGGCGCAGGGTCAGCTCAACATCATTTGCAGCGTGCAACTGCCGTGGTGCGAGGCGGTCGTCACGCAGTTCCAAAAGGACACCGGCATCAAGATCGGGATGACGCAGAAATCCGCGGGCGAAGCGATGGCGCAGGTGGCTGCAGAGCGCGCGAATCCGAAGGTCGACGTCTGGTACACCGGATCGGGAGATCCGCATCTGCAGGCGGCGGAGCTGGGCCTGACCGAGGAATACCGTTCGCCGATGCTTTCACAGTTGCACGAGTGGGCGGTGCGCCAGGCGGAACAGTCGAAGTATCACACGGTCGGCGTCTACACCGGCGCGCTGGGGATCGGCTACAACCCGGAGATTCTGGCCAAGCGTAAATTGCCCGAGCCGAAATGCTGGGCCGATCTCGCCAATCCGATCTATCGCGATGAAGTGCAGATGGCCAACCCGAACGCCTCCGGCACCGCGTACGCCACCATCGCGACTTTCGTGCAGATCTTCGGCGAGGACAAGGCGTTCGAGCTGCTCAAGGGCATGCATCGGAACATCAACAATTATCCGCGCAGCGGTCCCGGAGCGATCCGCGCGGTGGGCCGCGGCGAGACCGGCATCGCGGTGACCTTCCTGCACGACGGCGTTACCGAGATCGCGGGAGGGTTTCCGGTCAAAATTGTCGTTCCGTGCGAGGGAACGGGTTACGAAGTTGGTTCGATGAGCATTATCAAGGGCGCCAGAAACCTCGACAACGCAAAAAAGTTCTACGACTGGGCGCTGACGCCCGCGGCGCAGAAAATCGGCGCCGACACCAAGAATTACCAGACGCCGTCGAACAAGGCGGCGCCGGCGCCGCCTGGCGCGCCGAAGATGGACGAGATCAAACTGATCAACTACGACTTCGCCAAATACGGCAGCGCCGCCGAGCGCAAGCGCCTGCTGGAGAAATGGGATCGCGAAGTGGCTGCCATGCCGCGTTAGCGAACGTTTCCGGCGCGGCCGTACGCTGCGCGATTTCAACGCGCCCGGGACACCCAGGCTCGAATGCGCGGACCGTAGACATTCTCCGCCAATCCCGCGAACACCAGCGCGCCGCCGATGGCCTGCAAGGGTGCGAGCGACTCGCCAAGAAAAATCGCGCAGCTGGCGATTCCGGAAACCGGTATTAGCAGCGCGAACGGGGCGATGAGCCCGGTGGGATAACGGTGGAGCAATCTCGCCCACGACGCGAATCCAAACAGCGTCGCGCCCCAGGCAAGTAAGAATACGCAACCCCAGGTGAGGATTCCCGCTGACGCTACGGCGTGCCACGCCGAAGCGCCGCCTTCGAAGACGTAGGAGAGGAGCGCAAGCGGAACCGGGGGGACGAGGCTCGACCAGACGACCAGGCTGAACATGTCGGCATCGTGCGCCGCGGCAGCTCGCTTGGCGATTACATTGCCGACGCCCCAGGCGAACGCGGCGACGAGCACCAGCGCGAAGCCGACCAATGTTGCGTGAGCGCCCTCTATCAGACTTTGCAGGGCGAGAACCGCGATGCCGGCGGTGGCGATGCCCGCGCCGACGAGATTGTGCCGTTGCAGGCGGTCGCCGAGAAATGCGATGGCGAGACC
>DATNNK010000378.1:0-6138 GCA_035601875.1 Casimicrobiaceae bacterium
AAATGTGCGTGCTCACGCGGCGCGCAGCGCGTCGACGATCTTCAGCCGCGCGGCGCGCGCAGCAGGCAAAAATCCGCCGATGAAGCCCATGCCGAGCGCGAACATCAACGCGGCAAGGACGATGCCCGGGGTCAGTACGAAGCGGAACGCAAGCTCGGCGAAAGTCTGAAAGTTCATGGTCGAGATCGAAATGGCCTGCATGAACGACGCGCACACCACGCCGATCACGCCGCCTATCAATCCCAGCAGCAACGACTCACCCAGAAACGCGACCAGGATCGCCGCGCGCGAAAAGCCCAGTGCGCGCAGCGTGCCGATTTCGCTCGTGCGGCTCGCCACGCTCGCGTACATGGTGATCATGGCGCCGATGATGGCGCCGATGGAAAAGATGACCGAGATGGTGGTACCCAGGTAGCTGATGAACTTCGACAGCGCCTCCGACTGATCGGCGTAGAAGCGCGTCTCGCGCTTGGCGTCGAGCGTGAGCCGCGGGTCGGACTCGATGGTGCTCTTGACCTCATCGAAGCGGTCGCTGTCGACGAGCTTGAAGATGACCGCCGAAAATCCGGTGCGCCGGAACGCCTGCAGCATCTGCTCGGCATCGCCCCAGATCTCCGAGTCGAAGCCCGTGCGGCCAGCGTCGAACACCCCCACGACCAGCCAGTCGCGCTGCGCGAAGTGAAGCGTTTCGCCCAGCCCCGCACCCTGGAAACCGCTGGCGATCGACCGCCCGGCAATGATCTCCGACGTGCCGCCGCGGAACATCCGGCCTTCGACCATGTGCACTTGCGGCCGAATAACGAGGCCGGTCGGCGTCACGCCGCGAATGACGACGTTCGACGGCTTGGCCGTTTCGCGCTTGGGCAGGTTGATCAGCACCACCGGCTCCTTGGACACCAGCGGCATGCCATCCTGGCCGATGGCGACTTCGGGCAGGCTTTCGACGATTGCAGCCTGTCTGCGGTCGACGCCGCTTTGCACTTCGGTTTGCGATCCGCGGCGGATGACGATCACGTTGTCGTCCTGGCCCGTGGCCACCAGCGTCGCTTCGAGGCCGGCGGCCAGCATCAGCACCGTCGCGAACACGTACACCACCAGCGCCATGCCGCCCGCGGTCAGAATGGTGGTCAGCCGCCGGGCGGCGAGATTGCGCACGATATAGAGAACGGGAACTCGCATCCTTAGGGTCCTGGGGGTCCTAACCGACCGCGCGCAGCCCATCGACGATCCGGATATTCGCCGCACGCCACGCCGGCAGCGCCGCGGCGACGAGACCGACGATGAGCGCGGCGCCGAGCTGCATCGCCAGCGTTTCGTCACTGATCAGGAAGATCGGGAACAGCGAACCCATCGCATCGGCGAAGGCGTGCGCCAGCGGGAACGTGAGCAGCACGCCGATTACGCCTCCTGCGAGCGCGATGGCCAGCGATTCGCCGAGAATCAGCAGCGCGACGTAGCCGCCGCCGAAGCCCAGCGCCTTCATGGTCGCGTACTCGGATCCGCGCTCGCGTGCGGTCATCGCCATGGTATTGGCCATCACCGCCATGATGATGATAATGACCACGAACGACACCGCCTGGATCGCGAGCAGGATCGCCTCGGTCATGGCCACGAATCCGAGCTGGAATGCCTTTTCGGTCTCGGTCAGCGTCTCGGCCAGCGAGTTCTTGAACACCGCGTCGATTGCCGCTGAAACGGGCGCCGCCTGGTCGGGATCCTTGAGCTGCACGATGAACACGCCGGTCTGATCGGCTCTGCGCGGAAAACGTTTCTTGATCGTCTCGTTGAGCAGCGACCAATGAAAGAACATGGTCGATTGATCGGTGCCCTTGTCCGCCCCGTCGTAAATGCCGCGCAGACTGAAGGTCCACGTACCGGGGAAGATGGTGCCGCGCAGCGGAATCTGGTCGCCGACCTTCCAGCCATACTTGTCCGCGAGCTTGCGTCCGACGATGCAACCCTGACGATCGACAAAAAAAGCCTTCTTCTCTTCTGGCGAAAGCAGGAACTCCGGGTAGGCAGCCAGGTAAGTCGGCGCATCGATGGCGAACTGGGGAAAGAAATTGCGCTCGGTGATGTAGACGCCGCCGAACCAGTTTGCCCACGACACGCCGGTTACGCCATCGACCTGCCGTATACGCTGCGCATAGTTGAGCGGCAGCGAAAAGGTCAGAGAGATCGAATTGCGCGTCACCAGCCGGGCGCTGGAGCTTGCATTGGCGCCCGCGTACCAGGCATCGACGATGGTATGCAACAGGCCGAACGCGGTGATGGCGACGACAATGCCGACGACGGTCAGGATTGTGCGCAGCTTGTGCCGCAGCGAATTCTTGAGGATCAGGCGGAGCAGATACACGAAAAAGCGGTGAACGCTGCGGCAGGCGGAAGCACAAAGCTTACCGCAATGGGCGCCCGGCGCGCGAAGCCTTCGGACGCGCGGCATGGAACTTGCTCGATTGAGGCTTGAGCCGCTTGAGGCCCTGGTCAAATGAGACACGGGTGCCCGAGGACGGCATTTACTGACCCACCGACCGAGGGATCGCCGTGCGACACTTCGCTTCGACGTACCGAGTAACTCGCTTCGCCTATGCCGCGCTGGCGGGCTTTCTTATCCAACCCGGGCTTGTCTCGGCATTGGCGCTCGGCAACATGGCGCTCCAATCGTCGCTTGGACAGCCGCTGCGGGTCGTCATCCCCGTCGCCCTGAGCGATGGCGAGACCCTCAACGCCTCCTGCCTGAAGCTGGTCCGCGACCCGGTAGACGGTACGCCACAACTTATGACGGGCAGGGTCAATGTTGAACGGAACGCGGCCAATACCCGATTGATCGTGACCACACCGCGCCCAGTGGACGAGCCGGCGCTGCGATTCTCCTTACAGGCCGGATGCGGCGATACCATGCGCCGCGATTACGTCCTGCTGCTCGATCCGCAGGGAACCGAGTCGAGCACTATGGTGGCCTCTGCGGATCTCGACGAATTCAAGAATTACGCCGGCGCTCAACACTCCACCGCGGCCCCGCGTGGCGCGCAACGGGTCGCGACTTCGACCCAACCCTCGCATCCGTCCGCGCCCGCGCCGACCACTTTCAAGCCCATCGACCCGCCGCCACCCATCGCGGTCGCGCAAGCGCTGAAGACCGCTCCTGCGGCCCCGATGGTTGAGCTGACGGTAACGCCACGCGAGCCGGTGGCCCTGACTACGATTCAGCCGAGCAGCGGTTTCATTGCCGAGGCCGCAGCCGCCTCGCTCTCTCCTATGTCTACCGCGCGCTCGGATACCACTGCCGCCTCGGCTCCAACCGCGATGCTCCGCACGCGTGATCAAGCCCCGGAGGAGACACTGTGGACTCAGACCTGGCCGTACGCCGCGGTGTTGCTCAGCATCGGCGCCATCGCGCTGACCGCGTTCGTCAAACGCCCCCTTATCGTCGCCCCCGCGTGGAGCGCGTCGACGGTAAACAACTTCTCGAAATCACCGATGCTGACCAGCGCCGCCGCGGACACTTTCGCCGACTTCGGCGTCATGAGCGAGGTGGCACCGACGGCTTCGCGCCAGATTACTCGCCAGCGCGCAATCGAAGAGCCGATCCACGATGCGAATCTGGACACGCTCCTCCAGTTGCCTGATGTCGAGGATGCGATCGATGAGCACGTCATCAGGAAGGCATGGGCGACGCTCGCCACCGAAAGCGCCGCCGATATCGGCACCGATTCGATCCTCAAGGCGATCGAGGCCGCCGAGCGCGACATGCACATCAGCCCGCCCGCGCCCGCGCAAGCCGCGATGGACAATGCGCTCAACGATGATCTGCTGCGCACCCCGAAGCCGCGCCGCTAGCAAGCCGCTAAGCCGCCAGCACGCCCTTCTCGAGATGGATCAGGCGCCGAGCCTTTTCCGCCGATTTGGGATCGTGGGTCACGATCAGGATGGTCTTGCCCAGCTCGCGATTGAGCTGATCGATCAACGATAGGATTTCCTCGCCGGTCGTCCGATCGAGGTCACCCGTCGGCTCGTCGGCGACGATGAGCGTCGGGTCCGTAATCAGAGCGCGCGCAATCGCAACGCGCTGCTGCTGTCCGCCGGAGAGCTCGTTGGGACGATGGTCGGCGCGATCCGCCAGACCGACGAGTGACAAGGCGATGCCGACGCGCTCGCGCCGCTCGCGGCGCGAAAGATTCGCAAGCAAGAGCGGCAACTCGATGTTTTCGAACGCGGTGAGCACCGGCATGAGATTGTAGAACTGGAAGATGAATCCGACATGCGACGCGCGCCACGCCGCGAGATCGCTCTCGGACAAGCGCGCAATGTCGACGCCGCCGACCTTGATCGTTCCACTCGATGGCTTGTCGATCCCAGCAATCAGATTCAAGAGCGTCGTCTTGCCCGAACCGGAAGGTCCCATCAGCGCGACATAGTCGCCGAGCGCAATGTCCAGATTGATGTCGACCAGCACCGGAATGATCTGCTCGCCGCGCTGGTAATACTTCGATAGCTTGCGGATCTCGACCAGTGTCGGCGGTGCCGGCGTGTTTACGATTGCGTGCAGTGGCGTGGTGATCGGAAATCCTCGGGGTCGCACCGTGCGATTACACAGTTCGTCGTTCCCGCGGAAGCGGGAACCCAGTGGCGTTCGCCGCACGATCACAACGCGTCCAACGACGCTGGATCCCCGGCTTCGCGGGGATGACGCGGCTGTTTCCAATCGCTGCGACCCTTCGGGTCTTGCTCTTGGACATCAGCGTCACTTGGCAGCGGCCTTGACTTGGGCGCCGCCGCTCAATTCGGGCGAAGGCTTCAACACCGCTTTCTCGCCGGTCTTGACCTCGCCGGCGATCGATGTCAGCTCGCCGATCTTTCGTCCCGGCGTGACCGTGACCTGGGCCGCCTTTCCGTCGCGCACGACGAACACTACCGTCTTGCCGCCGCGCGGTGCGAGCGCGTCGGGGTGCACGGCGGTCAGCGGCTTCTGCTGCTCGGCGGTCACCGGCTGCGACAGGAACGAGACTTTGGCGCTCATTTCCGGCAGCACGCGCGAATCGATGGCATCGAAGCGTACCTTGATCATCACCGTCGCCTTCGCCCGGTCGACGGTCGGAACGATGCGCGATACCATGCCTCGAAAGCGCACATCGGGCAGGGCATCGAGCATGATCTCGCACGGCTGGCCGACACTGACTTTCGACAGGCTGGATTCGGAAACGTCGGCTTCGACTTCGAGCGTGCTCATGTCGGCCATGCTGACGACCGCGCCTTTCGAGTCGGCGGCCGACGAGAACGGCGTCACCAGATCGCCGACGTTGGCACTCTTGGACAGGATGATGCCGTCGAACGGAGCGCGGATCACGGTGTAGTCGACGGCGACCTGCGAATTGCGCGCGTTGGCCTCGGCCGCGGCAAGCGCCGCCTTGGCGCTAGCAATGCCGGCGACCGCGCGATCGGCGCGCGCCTTGGCCTGATCGAGCGCCGACTCGGAGACGAACTTTTGCGCGATCAGATCGCGCGTTCGCTTAAGCGAGGACGACGCGTCGCGATCCTCCGCGTGCGCTTGTTCCAGCGTGGCGTGCGCAACCTGGACGTTGGCGCGCGCACCCTCGACCTGGGCCTGGACATCGCTCTTATCCAGGCGAGCGATGATGTCGCCGGCCTTGACTCGCGAGCCTTCCGCGACGCCCAGCCATTCCAGGCGTCCTGACGCCTTGGACGAGATCGCCGCCTTGCGCTGCGCCACGACGTAGCCGGTGGAATTGATGACCACGAATTGCTGCGAAGGATAGGTGGTAACGATGGGAGTCGTCTGCACAGTGATCGTGCGCGGCTGAACAGCAAACCAGGCTGCGCCGACGATCGCCAGCAGCATGATCGCACCGAGCCACAACCATTTGCGACGCCGGCGGCTGCGCACCGGCGCGATGCTGCGGTCGATGCTGAGTTTGGAGAGCTTCTCGGAAGCCACTGGATGATCGGTACAGCGCGAAAAGAGAGCAATGGATTATATACTGCGGACCAGGAATTCATTCGGCCGCGACGATGCGTCGCACGATCAGGCGCCGAGAAACGCTTCGATCGCAGAAGCGACCGCCACCGGCTGATCGTGATGCAGCATGTGCCCGGCGTCGGAGATGGTGAGCAGCTTGC
>DATNNK010000379.1:0-2615 GCA_035601875.1 Casimicrobiaceae bacterium
CCGTTGGTTGTTCTCGCGCGGATAACCCGGCCCGCTCGGCATAGCCTGCGCCGGAACGTCGCCAGCGACCCGAGGATCCGGAAAGTAGCGCGCCTCGTCAAGAAATTCGTCCACCTCGACGTACCAGTCGTCAGCGAAAACTGACTGGAGCTCGAGGACGATCGGACCGCAAAGCCGGACGTTGAGCTCTTCGTAGGTAAGCCCACGCTTGAAGGTCGAATCGATCAGATTTTGCGACCCAATGTAGCCGATGTCGCCGTCGATGACGGCGATCTTG
Source organism: Casimicrobiaceae bacterium (assembly GCA_035601875.1). Classification (GTDB taxonomy): domain Bacteria; phylum Pseudomonadota; class Gammaproteobacteria; order Burkholderiales; family Casimicrobiaceae; genus PALSA-1003. Next base: position 278 of record DATNNK010000379.1, read on the forward strand.
CGGTGGTTGCGCAAGTCTATGCGGCCGGTGTGTCTCCGAAAAAACCCCACCCGCATGGTTTCCTCGGCCAGGATCCCGGCGCGCAGCAGTCGCGGCAGCATGCGCTGGAAAGCCGGCCGCGAACCGAGAGAATCCGCCAGCACGCGGCATGCAACGCCGCGCTCGACCGCGCGCTCGAGCGCGGCGATCACGCGCCCGGCGGTGGCGTCGTCGGCGATGATGTAAAACAAGAGATGAACGTGGTCGCACGCCATGTCGATGTCGGCGACCAGACGGTCGACCGTGCCCTGATAGTCGGCGAGAATTTCGGCGGAATTTCCGCCGAGGATTGGAAGATCGCCGAGATTTTCCGCCAGCGTTACCGCGTGCTGCAGCTCCGGACTGACGTCCGGATGAAAAATATTCGCGTCCTTCGCCAGACGATCGTAGGTGGGCTTGGCCAAGGCTTCGAAGTCGGCATGCCGCACCAGGCGCCAGACAGGCAGCGTCGGACGTCCGATCAGGAGGTAGAGGATCAAGCCGGCGACGGGCTCGAAGAAGATCAGCAGCAGCCATCCCTTCGCCGCGTCGGGGGAGCGACGGAAAGGCACGATGACGATCATCGCCAGCCGCAGCGCCCATTCCGCGGCGAAGAAGGCGTTCAACCAGAATTTCTGATCGTAGAGAAGCTCGGGCACTGGAGTATCGCGTCTGTTTTTTAAACGGCGCCTGGAATCAGAAAGGGATCTCGTCGCTCCGACGCGGCAGTCGCGCAGGGTCGCGCTTCGGCGGTCATTCTACCCGGTGTGACAGTGTCGATTCGCAACCAAAGCCCGGGCCGTGAGTCGATGTTATGATCCGACGCGGACCGTCCGAGCAGAGCACGATGACCAAAGTGAAGCAGAGGCGGATAGCGGCGCGCAGCGAGACCGAGAGCCCGCACCGGGCCGCAAATGGCGGACACGATCATGCCGTTCTTGTGCTTCAGGGCGGTGGCGCGCTGGGCTCGTATCAGGCAGGCGTCTACGAGGGCATGGCCGAGGCCGGCGTCGATCCTGACTGGGTCACCGGGGTCTCGATCGGCGCAATCAATGCCGCGTTGATCGCCGGCAACCCGGCGCAGCAAAGGCTTGATCGCCTGCGCGAATTCTGGGATCGCGTTTCGTCCGCCGCGCCGTTGATTCCGCCGTCGGCATTCGATCCCGTACGTCCGGCATTCAACCGCCTGAGCGCGGCCGGCGCGGCGACGTTCGGCGTGCCGGGATTTTTTGCCCCGCGCTTGCCTCCCCCCTTATTGGCGCCCGAGGGAAGCCTCGGCGCGCTGAGCTTTTACGACGCTGCCCCGCTCGAAGCGACGCTCAAGGAGCTGGTCGATTTCGACCTCATCAACCACAAGGACGTCCGATTGTCGCTCGGCGCGGTCAACGTTCGCACCGGGAATTCGCTGTACTTCGACAATCGTGACATTCGAATCCGTCCCGAGCACGTGATCGCAAGCGGTGCTTTGCCGCCGGGGTTTGCGCCGGTGCCGATCGACGGCGAATTCTATTGGGATGGAGGCATCGTTTCCAATACACCGCTGTGGTACGTGCTCGACGATTCGCCGCAAATGAACGCGCTAGTCATTCAGGTCGATCTGTTCAACGCACGCGGGGAATTGCCGCGAAATATCGACGAGGTATTCGAGCGCGCCAAGGACATCCAGTATTCGAGCAAGACACGGTCCAATACCACCCGCGTGGAAGACATGGAGGATATGCGCGCGGCGCTGAAACGGGTGATTGGCAAGCTTCCAGCGGCGCTCAAGTCCGACCCGGACGTCCGGCGCCTGACCGAAACCTGCAAGCCGGCGCATATCACCATCGCCCACCTCATCAATCGTCGCGCTTCCAATTCTGCGACGTGGAAGGACTACGAGTTCTCCCGGGCGACGATGAATGAGTTGTGGGCGGCAGGTCTGGATGATGTCCGCCGTGGTGTCGCCAATCGCCGGCGCTTGCGCCCCGAGAACGTCGGCCAGGGTATCCAGGTGGTGGATCTGACCCGATGAAACGTGTTTTCAACCCCGGCGTCGATGATCGCGTGGAACATCCCATCGCGCCCGGCGCCCTATCTGGAGAGTACCCATGAAGCTCAAGGACAAGACGGCGATCGTCACCGGCGCAGCAAGCGGCATCGGCAAGGAGATCGCGTTAACGTACGCGCGGGAAGGGGCCAAGGTCGCGGTCGCAGACCTCGACAAGGGCGCCGCCGACGCGGCGGCGGCCGAGATCCGGGCCGCAGGCGGCCAGGCGCTCGGAATCGCGATGGACGTCAGCAGCGAGCAGGCAGTCAACGACGGCGTCGCCGCGGTAGTCGC
>DATNNK010000380.1:0-8247 GCA_035601875.1 Casimicrobiaceae bacterium
TATCGGCGGCGGCCTTCGCGTGGGCGCAGCGAGGAGACCGGCGCGTCACGCAATTCCATCGTTGCTTGATGCCAACTCAGATGCCGCCAGCTCAGTCGGCTTGTCCTTTTTCGACGACACATCGCTTCGTTTTCAGGCGCGTTCGCGCGCGCGCCGCATCGCGTCTTGCAACCGTTGTCTCTCCGCCGCAACCTTGGTGGCGTACGCGTTGCTCGTGTCACCGGGGGCGCCATTGTAGAGTTGCAAGCCCGCCGCTTCGGTACCGCCGCGAACGATGTATTCCTTCAATGCTCGGCTGCCCACGCGGATGTTGGTGCTCGGGTCGCGCACCGATTCGCCGCTGGCAGCGGAGAACTTATCCGGGTGATAACGTGGAATTACCTGCATCAGGCCAATCGCGCCCCCATCACTTTGCGCGGCGGGGTTGAAACCCGATTCGACCGCCATTACGGCGACGATCAGCAGCGGATCGAGGCGGTTGCGCTTCGCCTCACGATAGGCGGTGCCCACGAACTCACGTGTAACGTCGTGCGAGACGCGATATTTGCTGCCGACAACGCGGGCCAGGGTCTCGATGTTTTCCTCGACCGGTGATTGCGTGAGGCGTGTCGCCCCCAAGGCGATCGTGGAAACTTTGGCGCGTGACGCGGCGGTGGGTCGCCCCGGGTCATTGGCGGCCGTGCCATCAAATCGCCCGGAGGATGCGCCGATGAGCGCCAGCGCGGCACTTGCCAGTGCGAACCGAGCTACGACCGGCCTCAATTCGCGACGCTTGCTCTCGTTCTCGAGAGCCCGGAAATGAGGAAGCAATCCTGCCGTCATCATGGGGGTTCCATCGAATGCTGCAATGCAGCAAATCGACGCGAAGTATAAACCAAGAGTGGCCCCAGGGGGTCAAGTTTCCCATGTATCGACAGCAAGCGATTGTTATAAATAGTATTTTCGGCAAGTCACAGTCCAAACGCCGTTTCCGGACCGACCTCGCTTCTGGATTGCCTGGACAAAATAAGCCTTGACAGTTACTGCCTAGGCAGTATAATACGCAAATGTCGAATATATCCAACGTGTCCACCAACAACGTGTCCGCCTCGGCCGACATTTATGACACCCAGACTTTCGAGCCCGGCCGCTGCGTCGGACCGCTCATAAGCCGGGTTCGTGTAGCGCTGCTCGAGGCGCTCGATCGTGCGCTGGCGCCGCTCAACGTGACGTCGGCGCAGTATGTGATTCTATCGACCCTTGCCTCGGGTGCGGACTCCGCCTCGCAGATATGCAGAGGCATTTCCTACGACGCCGGCGCAATGACCAGGATGATCGATCGCCTGGAGCAACGAGGGCTGTTAAAGCGGGTGCGCGTCGCCGATGACCGTCGCACGGTGAAGCTCCAGCTCACCGACGAAGGCAAGGCGTTGTATCCCAAGATGCGCGCCTCGGCAATCGAGGTCATCAACGGTCTCCTGCGAGGCTTCACCAAGGCGGAGGCGCGGCAGCTCGAGGATTTCCTGAAGCGGATGCTGGAGAACGCCTGATTTTTTTTGCCACCATAGTTGCCTAGGCATCCATAGCCCGAGCAGTTATATGGACTAAACCCGAAAGAATGACGATGCAGAATTTCGACCGCCAAAGCGAATCGCGCAATCCACAAGCGCCCGACATGAACCTGCGGCTCGGACGGGCCGCGAGCGCGCTCTTCGTGACGCTGCTTGCCGCCGGCTGCGCAAGCATGAACGGGCTTTCCACCCAGGCGTCGATGGACAGCGCGAACAAGCTCGCGGCGCAAAAGTCGCTCGCCGAGGCGGCCGTGTCCGCCGCGGCATGGCCGGCGACGGACTGGTGGCATTCGTTCAATGACCCACAACTGGATCAATTGATGAACGAGGCGCTTGCCGGCAGCCCGACACTCAAGGTCGCCGCAGCACGTACGCGCAAGGCGCTCGCCTTTGCCGATGTCACCAAGGCAGCGCTGTCGCCTCAGGTGAACGGCAGTGCATCGAGCACTCGCGAGCGCTTCAGCGAGCGCGGACTGGTCCCGCCGCCGCTGGGCGGCACCTGGTCGACGGTCAATGAATTGCAAGTGACGCTCGATTGGGAGATCGACTTCTGGGGCAAGAACCGCGCGGCCTATGAGAGTGCCATGGGCCGAGCGCGCGCCGCCGAGGTCGAGGCCTATGCCGCGCGGCTGGCGCTGTCGACCAGCATCGCGCAAGCCTACGTGCAGTTGCAGCGCGCTTATCTGCAGCTCGACGTCGCGCAAGCGAACCTCAGGGATCGCGAGCATATCTACGCGCTGACGCGCGATCGCAACAGTGCCGGCATCGAGTCGCGGCTCGGCTTGAGGCAGGCGGAGGCGGCGCTGCCCGCGACCCGCGAGCAGATTGTCCAGCTGCAGGAGACGATCCAGCTCTCGCGCAACCAGGTTGCGGCGCTGCTCGGGCAGGGTCCCGACCGCGGGCTTGCGATCACACGTCCGGCCAACGAGGCGCTGGGCCCTGTCGCGTTGCCCTCGAGCGTGCCTGCGGAGCTCCTCGGCCGCCGTCCGGATCTGATCGCCCAGCGCTGGCGAGTCGAAGCCGCGCAGCAAGATATCGCATCAGCCAAGGCGGAGTTTTATCCCAACGTCAATCTGGCGGCGTTCATCGGCGTGCAGAGCCTGGGTGGCGCCGGCTTCCTGACCGCGGCGAGCCGCATGATGGGCGTCGGACCCGCGGTTACGCTGCCAATCTTCGACGCCGGGCGCCTGCGCGGCAACCTCGCCGGCAAGAATGCCGACTACGACGTCGCCGTCGAGCAGTACAACCAGACGCTCGCCGATGCCATGCGCGAGGTGGTCGATCAGCTTGCCTCGTTCAAGAGCGTGGACGAGCAGCGCCTGCAGCAGCGCGAGGCCCTGGCTACCGCGCAGGAAGCCTACGACCTGGCGCTCTTGCGTTACCGCGAAGGCATCGGCAACTACCTCGAAGTACTTTCCGCTGAGGCGCCGCTGCTCGCACAGCAGAGCCTCGACGCCGAATTGCGCTCGCGTCAACTCGCGCTGTCCATCGACCTGATTCGGGCGCTGGGCGGCGGTTTCGACGACAACGCGGTCGCGATGGCGGCGGTGCATTGATCCACACGATGACAGAGAAAGAAAACGAAATGACAACTGAAAACGAATGCCTTGCATGCGGTAGCGCTGGCACCTCGCCGAGAACGCGGCTCTCAGGGAAGGCGCTGCTGAACTTCATCGGCGTCATGGCCGCAGCTTTGTTTCTCATGTATGCCGAAACGTGGGCCATCGAGCAGGCTCCGATCTGGTCCAGTGCGTGCGTTTTAAGGCCCGCGAGTGCCACGAACTTCGATGCGGACAGCGACACAAGCAGTCCTTTCCGCGACACGGCGGGGCCGGTCGCCGTCCTGCATTGATCTTATCCGCGGCATCGACAAAGGAAGCAGCATGAACAACGATACTCAGTCTCCCGAAGCGTCCGCGACGAAGTTGCTCGGGAGCACGCGCAAGCGCTGGATGTTGCTCGTCGCCGGATCGTTTGCGCTGATTGGCATCGCCTACGGTGTCTATTGGACGCTGGCCTTGCGCTACGTTCAGTCGACTGACGACGCGTACGTAAGTGGCAACGTGGTCCAGATCACGCCCCAGATTTCAGGCACCGTGATCGCCATCGGCGCCGACGACACGCAGTTCGTCAAGGCCGGACAAACGCTGGTGCAGCTCGATCAGGCGGATGCCCGAATCGCGCTTGACCAGGCCGATGCGCAGCTCGCCAAGTCGGTGCGCGAGGTGCGCAACTTGTTTGCGACGACTGCGCAACTGCAGGCGACCGTTTCCATGCGCCAATCGGACCTCGTCAAGGCCAACGACGATCTGACCCGGCGCGACCGGCTTGCAAGCTCCGGCGCGATCTCGGCTGAAGAGCAGCATCATGCGCGCGATGCAGTCACCAGCGCTCAAGCTGCGTTGCTCGCCGCGCAGCAGCAGCTCGAAGCGAGCCGCGTCCGGGTCGACCGGACAAGGGTCGACAACCATCCTGACGTGTTGAACGCCGCCGCCCACGTGCGCGACGCCTATCTGACCTACGCGCGCACCGCGTTGCCGGCGCCGGTATCAGGATTTGTAGCCAAGCGCGCCGTGCAGCTCGGGCAGCGAGTGAGCCCCGGATCGCCGCTGATGGCCATCGTGCCGCTCGAGCAGGTATGGGTCGATGCCAACTTCAAGGAGCCACAGCTCACCGACATGCGCGGTGGCCAGCCCGTCTCGCTCAAAGCCGATATCTATGGTCGAAGCGTGAAGTACCACGGCAAGGTAATCGGCTTTGGCGCCGGAACCGGATCGGCTTTTGCCCTGCTGCCCGCTCAGAACGCCACCGGCAACTGGATCAAGATCGTGCAGCGGGTGCCGGTGCGCATTGCGCTCGACCCGCAGGAGCTCGCCGCGCATCCGCTGCAGGTAGGGCTTTCGATGCAGGTCGAGGTGGACACCCACCAGCGCACCGGCGATCGCTTGCCGCAACTCACGCAAAGCACGCCAGCGTATGCGACATCGGTATTTCACTCCCTCGATGAGATCGCCGACGGACGCGTGAAGGCAATCATCGCCGCCAATGAGGCCGGGCCTCAGCTTACCCGCGCGCAGAGCGACCAGGCTGCCATCAGGCGCGCGGAGCTCGTCGCCGAGCATATGAAAAGCACCGGTCAGAACCACGCCAAGATGCTCTGAGGCACCGGAACAGAATTCATCATGGCGACCACGACGGCCCGCGACGCGCCGGCACCTCAAGTCGCGGCAAACGCCGCCGCTGCTCCGCTCACCGGCGGCGCTCTCGTGCTGGGGACCATCGTGCTGTCGCTCGCCACCTTCATGAACGTGCTCGACACGTCGATCGCCAACGTATCGATTCCGGCGATTGCGGGCGACCTCGGCGTGTCGCCCGACCAGGGCACGTGGGTTATCACCTCGTTTGCCGTCGCCAACGCCATTTCGCTGCCGCTCACCGGTTGGCTGACGCAACGTTATGGGCAAGTGCGGCTGTTCACGGCGTCGGTGTTGCTGTTCGTATTGGCCTCGCTGCTGTGCGCGATCGCGCCTTCGATCGAGCTGCTGATTCTGTTTCGCGTCATCCAGGGCGCGGTGGCGGGGCCCATGATTCCGCTGTCGCAGTCGCTGCTGCTCTCGAGCTATCCCAAGAAGAATGCGGGTACCGCGCTGGCGATGTGGGCCATGACCACGCTCGTGGCGCCGGTGGTAGGGCCCTTACTCGGCGGGTGGATCACCGACAACATTTCCTGGCCGTGGATCTTCTATATCAACGTGCCCGTAGGCATCGCCGCCGCTGCCGTGACCTGGGTGATCTATCGCCGGCGGGAAACCGCTACCGTCCGGCTGCCGATCGACACCATCGGCCTCGCGCTGCTCGTCGTCTGGGTCGGCGCACTGCAGATCATGCTCGACAAGGGCAAGGATCTCGACTGGTTCCATTCCGGCCAGATCGTCGCCCTCGCAATCGTGGCGGTGGTCGGCTTTTCGTTCTTCCTGGTATGGGAGCTCACCGATCGACATCCCGTGGTCGACTTGCGATTGTTCGCGCGTCGAAACTTCTGGACCAGCAGCCTGGCGATGTCGCTCGCCTACGGGTTGTTTTTCGGCAACGTGGTGTTGTTGCCCTTATGGTTGCAACAGTACATGGGCTACACCGCAACGCAGGCCGGCATGGTGCTGGCGCCGGTCGGAGTCCTGGCGATCCTGCTTACGCCTTTCGTCGGCAAGACCGTCAACAAGGTCGATCCCCGCGTGTTTGCCACCGTTGCGTTCACCATTTTCGCCGTGGTGCTGCTGATGCGCTCGCACTTCAACACTGACGCCGATTTCGGCACGCTCCTCATTCCCACGTTCGTGCAAGGCGCGGCGATGGCCGTGTTTTTCATTCCGCTGATCACGCTTGCCCTTTCCGGGCTGACGCCGGATCGAATCCCCGCCGCTTCGGGACTCTTCAATTTCACACGGATCACCGCCGGCTCGTTCGGCACCTCGATCACGACCACCCTGTGGGAACGCCGCGCGAGCCTGCACCACGCGCAACTCGGCGATCACATCACGAATGTCGACCCTTCGACGGTGCAGGCGCTTGCGGGCATGCAGGCAGGCGGGATGAGTCCGCAGCAAAGCTACGCTTCGCTGGATCGCATGCTCGATCAGCAGGCGTTCATGCTTTCCGCCAACGATATTTTCTACGTCTCGGCGCTGGTCTTCGTACTGCTGATCGCGGTGGTGTGGCTCGCGCGGCCGGCAAAGGACGGGCAGGCAGAATCGGCGGCCGCGGCCGCGCATTAGACGCTCGGACCTTACAGGCGACTAGCGCTAGGCGGGAATCTCGCCGAGCACGGTGCACCGGCGCACCACGCGTCCCTGCGTCGCCGGATCGTACGGCGTTGCGCGGTGCATGACGCAGCGGTTGTCCCAGACGATGAGCTCGTTGGGCGTCCATCGATGCTCGTAGGTCAGGTCGGGATGAACGGCGAGGGCGTTCAATTCCTCGATCAGCGCGCGACCTTCCGCGTACGGCATGCCGACGATGGACTCCGCGTGGTCTCCCAGATAAAGACACTTGCGGCCGGTTTCAGGATGCGTTCGCACCACGGGGTGGTCAACCGGAGGCGTTTCGCGCCGCTGCGCTTCGCTCATCGGGTCTTCGCCGTGGCGCCGCGTGCGGGAGAAGTCCAGGTTGTGCATCGCGCGCAAGTTGGCGATGCGGGCCTTCCACGCGGGATCGAGCCGTTCGTAGGCGCCGTACATGTCGCAGAAATGCGTCTCCCCGCCGACTTTCGGAACGACTTCGCCGTAGATGATTGTCGCCTGTCCGGTGACTCGCCGCCATGAGCCATCGGTGTGCCAATACAGCGTTCCCTTGTCCGGATGCCTGCCGTTCGGGCGCCCCTGATCGTCGAGGTTGGAAAGCCGGTACAGCTCCGGAAATCCATCGGCGTGATACTGGTTCATCACGTGTATCTGCACTTCGCCGAATCGCCGGGCGAACTCGACTTGCCGGCCGGGCGGGAGGTCCTGCGGCGGGAACAGCAGCACCTGATAGCGCAGATAGGCCTGATAGATCGCGTGGAAAACGCCGTCGCTGATGTCCTCCGCCAGCTTGACGCCCGAGATCTCGGCGCCGAGATTCGCCGTCAGCGCACGCACGCAGATGGGTAAACGAAGGTCGACGGTCGAGCTCATGATGTGGCGTACCTCATTTGGCAACACACGCAGCTGGCATCAAGGCGGGCAGATATAGCCCGGGGCGCTGGGGTTTTTGAAGCAACCGACCGACTCCGGGATAACCTGCTTCGGCAGCCACAGAACCACTTTCGGGAAATAGATCGCAAAAGCGATGGTCCCGAGAAAGACAACATAAATGGGCAGAGCTGCTCGCAGCGCCTGCGAGAATCGAACGCCGATGAATTTCGACGCCATCAGCAGAACCAGGCCATAGGGCGGCGTGATGAGTCCGAACGCCAGGGTCGCGATCAGCACGACACCCATGTGCACTGGATTGATGTCGCCCGCCACTGTCAGCGCATTCACCAGCGGCATGAAGATGATGATGGTCGGAACCGGCTCGATGAAGTCGCCGATGATCGTAAAGAGCAGCACCATCATCAGCATCATCAGGTGCGGATCGTTGCCGGCGATGCCGGTGATCCATTCGGCGATCACGATCGCTCCGCGCAAGTAGGCGAGCATCCAGCCGAATGCGTTGGCGGCACCGATCGTGATCAGCGGCAGCGAAAAGATCAATCCTGCCATGCAGAAATCGTAAGGCAACAGCTTGAGATGCCTCCGGTTGAGGGACGGAATGACCACTGCAAGAATCCAGATGGCAGCTACGACGCCCGCCTCGGTCGGCGTGAACCAGCCAGTAAGGATGCCGCCGAGAAGGATGATCGGAATCATCAGCGGCAGCGACGCGTCCTTGAAGGCGTGTGCGACGTCGCGAAAGGCGGCGCGCGGGCGACGCATGCCCGCGGGTCCGAAGAAATAGCAATAAATCATCAGGCCGAAGCCGATCATGAAGCCGGGAACGACACCCGCCATGAAAAGGCCAGCGATCGAGACGTTTCCGACCGCTCCGTAAACCACGGCCGTGATGCTGGGTGGCACCAGCGCTGCGATCGTCGAGGCCGCGGCGATGATCGCGGCGGTGAAGGCCGGGCTATAGCCCTCCTTCTTCATCGGACCGCCGAGCGCACGACTGATCACCGCCA
>DATNNK010000381.1:0-2871 GCA_035601875.1 Casimicrobiaceae bacterium
TGTGGACGCTGCGCGAATTCGTGCGTGTCAACAATCTTGCCAATCGCAATTATGTCGGATCGGTGATCGTCGGCGACACCAACGGACGCTTTTTCGAGCCGGCCGCGGGCCGCAATTTCCTGGTCGGCGTAAGCGTCAATGCCAAATTCTGAGGACGCGACCCGCTACACGATGACCGCGATCGTGCTGCATTGGCTGATCGCGGCGGCGGTGATCGGGCTGATCGGCTGGGGTTGGTGGATGCAGACGATTCCCAAGAACCCGGTCGGCCCCCGCGTCGACGCCTTCAACCTGCACAAGTCGATCGGCATGACGGTGCTGTTATTGATGCTGGTGCGCATCACTTGGCGCGCCCGGCACCTGCCGCCGCCGTTGGCACCGATGCCGCGATGGCAGGCGCAGCTCGCCCATGTGGTGCACGTCCTGCTCTATGTCTGCCTGATCGTCCAGCCGCTGTCCGGCTATCTCGGGTCGGCATTCAGCGGCTTCCCGGTCCGGTTCTTCGGTATCGTGCTGCCTGCGTGGGCGCCGAAGCATGACATGCTGAAGGACGCATTGAGCGTCGTTCACCTGGTCAATAGTTGGGTGCTGGTTGGCGCTTTAGCGTTGCACGTCGCGGGCACCGTCAAGCACGCGCTGCTGGAACGAGATGGCTCGTTTCGGCGGATCTGGCCCTGGACGTCTCGCGCTACCGCCGCCGGCCCCATCGGCGGGCACCCACGTTGAAATGCCAGGGGTCAGGGTCGAACCGGAGACTCGAGCTGCTTCACGGTCTCGACGAAGTTGCCCTCCCGCGCGATGTCCAGCGCGGTCTTGCCGCGATCGTCCTTGAGCTCGGCGCTGGCGCCGGCGGCCAGCAAGGCCCGCACCGTTTCGGTCTTGCCGTAACCTGCCGCCCACATTAGCGCGGTCAACTGGTGCGCGTAGATCGCGTTGGGGTCGACGCCCGCGCGCAGGAGCAGGACGACGATATCGGTGCGGCCCTGGCCCGCCGCATAGGTCATTGCATTCTTCTGCAAGCGGTCGACGGCGGAGACCTCTGCACCTTTTCCCAACAGCAATCGCACGATGTCCGTCTGACCGGCGTGCGCGGCCGCCATCAAGGGCGTGACGCCGTTGACCGCGCCGAGATTCACGTCGGTGCCCGCATTGAGCATAGTCATTGCCAGCGTCGGCTGGTCGTTTTTCAGCGCAATGACCAGTGCCGTTTCGCCGACGCGATTTCGGGCATTGACCGACGCGCCATCGGCTAGGGCTTTGCCGACGCCCGTTTGGTCTCCGGCGCGTGCGGCGGCCAGCAGTCTGGTGGTGGCCGACAAATCCTGTGCCAGCACGCCATGCGGCACTGCAATAAAGGCAAGCCAGGCCAGGATGCAACACCGGCGCGCCGCCGCGCGGCCGATCCGAAGCGGCGCTGGCATCGCGCCACTGACATTGTGGGTCACAGATTGCATTTCCATTTTGGTTCGACTATAACTTAGTTCCGCGGCTAGCCGGGTTGCGGCTGGTGCGCACGAAGTTCAGCGGGGGAGCGCGGCGGGCTTCGCGCGATATCACGGCGCGACAATACTAATTCTGCAGGAGGAAAAATGGCGTCCAATTTCGTCAGGCCTTTGGGTAGCATCGCGAGCGTCGTGCTCGCCTGCGGCTTCGCCGCATCGGCAGCGGCGCAGGAAGTGACCGGCAGCGCGACGACGACGATGCGTCCGATGTCGGCAAATTTAGCCAACGTCACGCAGGCAATGCTCGATGGAGCCGGCAGCGACAGCAAGAACTGGTTGCACTCGAACGGCAGCTACGAGCAGACGCGTTACTACGCCGGCAAGCAGATCAATGCCGGCAACGTGGGCAAGCTCAAGCCGGCGTTCGTGTTCCAGACGGCGGTGCTGGAGTCGATGGAGACTGCGCCAATCGTCGACAACGGCGTCATGTTCCTGACGACCTCGTTCAATCACGTTTACGCCATCGACGCGAAAACGGGCGAGGAATACTGGCACTACAAGCACAAGCTCGGGCCCATCGTCACCGTCTGCTGCGGCAACAACAACCGGGGCGTTGCGATCGCCGAGGGCACGCTGTACATGGGCACCATCGACGCCAAGCTGGTCGCGTTGGATGCGAAAACGGGCAAGCTGCTTTGGGATGTGCAGATCGCCGACCCTGACAAGGGCTACTCGGAAACGATGGCGCCGGCATACGTCGAAGGCAAGATCCTGATCGGCACCAATGGCGGTGAATACGGCATCCGCGGCTTCGTCAAGGCATTCGACGCCAAAGACGGCAAGCTTCTGTGGACATTCAACACGATCCCGGAAAAAGGCCACGAAGGCGTCTGGAATCCCAAGGACGCGACCGGCCGCGACATGCACCGCAATATCGACGCCGAAAAGGCCGCGTTCGCCAAAGACAGCTCGTTCTACCAGAAGCTCGGCGGCGGTGTGTGGATGACACCGGCGATCGACAAGAAGACGCGCACGGTGTTTTTCGTGGTCGGCAACCCCTCGCCCGACCTCTACGGCGCGATCCGTCCGGGCGACAACCTGTATACCGATTCGATGGTGGCGATCGATCTGGACAAGGGCACATACAAGTGGCACTACCAGTACGTCGCGCACGACGTATGGGATCTCGATGCGGTGAGCCCGCCGATCCTCACCCAGGCGAAGGATGCGAGCGGCAAGATGGTCGATGTCGTGATTCACGGCGGCAAGACCGGCCACATCTACGTACATGAGCGCGACACCGGTAAGGTGATTCGCTTCTCCGAGGCGATGATCCCGCAGGAGAACATGTGGGTGCTGCCGACCAAGGAAGGCGCGCGCATGCTTCCGGGCGCGAACGGCGGCGTCGAATGGTCGCCGCTGGCCGTCA
>DATNNK010000382.1:0-2507 GCA_035601875.1 Casimicrobiaceae bacterium
ACGCTTGGCTGAGGCGCGTGACGCTCCAGCCGGCGCAGCGATCGCCACGCGTTTGGCGCGTCGCCAAAGGCGCGGGTAGCGTGATCGCAGCCACGGTGCAATCTTCGAGTACAAGCCGCTTCGCCTGGCGACGGATACGGCCGCGCGAACCGCCAACGCCGCAACGGCGCGCAATGAGCGCGCGCTGCGCTCGCTTGCGGCGTTTCGCTGACGGCTCAGCCAACGCAGCGGTGCAGTAACGCGCCAGGATATCGTTGCCTCCATCGCCGCGATGTGTCGAAGTGCAGCGTCCATTCGTTGGCTTGCGTCGCGCGCGCGAAGCTCGAAAGCGTCCGCTTCGCGCCTTAGCTCCTCTGCGCGATTACGTGCGGACTCGACCTCAATCCTGAGCCGAGACGCGTAGGTCGAGGTCGCCGTGCCGCTCAAGGCGAAACGATCGAACACCGAAGGGCCATGCGCGAACGCCGGACGCAGTTCTTCGTGGTCCACGCGAATATAGAACCGGTTCAGACCATCGAAGTACGCGAACGCGTAACCATGAGCGAGCACCAATTCTTCCCACTCGCGGTGCGAAGCGGCTTGCGTCAACGGTGCGGTACTCTCGACCACGACGATCCATGGCCTGACCGCGGAGGTCCAGCCCTGCAGCACCGCCGTCTCGTAGCCTTCGACGTCGATTTTCAGCCAGTGCACGTCGATGTCAGCGTAGGGAGCCATCAATTCGGCAAGCGTCAGGCACGGAACTTCGATCTCGCGGACGGTGCGCCCCGACTCGCGATACCGCGCGGCGGCGTTCGGATCGGCCGTGCTGAGCCCGGTTTCCACGACGTCAAAAAAGCGCAGTGTTCCGCGCTGCGCGCCAAGGGCTGCCTGCACGACAAGCTCATCGGGCCGCTGCGCTCGAAGCCGCGCCGCATAGCTTGCCACGGGCTCGACGTGGACACCGCGCCAGCCTTCCTCGTAAAAGCCCATGCTCACCGAGTCGACGATCGGGTCCTGCGCGCCGACGTCGATATAGAACCCGCGCGCGACGTTATTGAGCGCGCGGCGGAGCATCACGTCCTCGAAGTTCTGCGCGTAGGAGGTAAACATCAGAGCTTCGGCTCTCGATCGATCACAAACACCGCGTCAAGGCAGTTGGTGCCGATGAAATAGCTTCGGTCCGCGTTGACCACATCGAAAACCAGCGCGTTGTCGATCCATTCGTAATTATCGACCAGGTGGGTGTCGGTGCTCACCAGCGCCGGGGAAAACGAATATGAGCCGGGCCCGAGCGTGCAGGTGAAGTCGAGGCGAAATTCCAGTTGCTCGCCGGCGCGAGGGCTCTCCACGACCTGCCCAGTATGCCACGTGTTGGTACCCCAGGCCACGTGGCCGATCCGGTCGCGCAGCATGTATCCCAACACGAGCTGTGGGAGATCGGCTCCGATCATCACTCGCGCCGTCAGCACGACACGTTGACCAACGCGAACGGTCTTCACGACTTCGCCACTCGCGGCATCGGACAGAACGAATTCGGCCAACGTGGCCTCACCCGTGCCCGAACGCGTGCGCAACCAACCGCTCTGCTGCCGCTCCTGCAATACTTTGGCCTCGGCGTTCTCCTTCGCGGCGATCATCGCGTTGTAATAGTCGACGATCTCGTCGGGTGGTCCTTCGCGTAATATCTTGCCGTGATCGAGCAGGACGACGCGGTCGCACAGCATCCGGACATCCTGCATGCCGTGCGAAACGAAAAGAAGCGCGGTGCCCTGCTCGCGGTAGCCGCGGATGCGCCCGAAGCTCTTGTGCTGGAAATAGGCGTCGCCAACCGACAGGGCTTCGTCGACAATCAGGACATCCGGGCGGACCGCGGTGGCGACCGCGAAGGCCAGTCGCACTTGCATCCCGCTCGAATAAGTTCGAACCGGCTGCTCGAAATATTCCCCGATCTCTGCGAACGCCTCGATATCCGGCAGCAGCGCACGCACGGCCTCGGGTTGGATGCCCATCAGGCCGCATGCATGCGTGGCGTTTTCGCGGCCGGTGAACTCGGGATTGAAGCCGATGCCAAGCTCGAGGATGGCCGCGACGCGACCCCGGACCTCGAGCTGCCCCTCGCTTGCGCGCAGGGTGCCTGCAACCAGTTTGAGCAGGGTGCTCTTGCCGGCACCGTTCGGCCCGACGATGCCGATCGCCTCGCCGGGCGCGACGGCGAAAGAAATATGGCGCAGTGCCCAATGCTCGGCGGACGGCGCCACCGGCACGCCCAGCCACGACAGCACGCGCCACCACTCCGAGCCGTAGGAACGAAACGCCTTGCCAACATCTACTACGGTCAAAACCGCGGCAGTCACAACACGTCCACCATTTCCGTGCTGGCACGACGAAACAGCACCAACGCTATGGCCAACAGCGATGCGGCGATTGTCGCCAGCCAGCCAAGGACGACCAAGTCGGGCGGACGGTCGTAGAGCATTGCATCGTGATAAGCCTCGACCACCCAGGTGATGGGGTTGAGATTGAGG
>DATNNK010000383.1:0-6701 GCA_035601875.1 Casimicrobiaceae bacterium
TCGAGCCTCGGGTTGACGTATCTGGCGAGCACTCGAAGTGCGGCCGGACCCGGCGAAGTCATGAAGCAGGGTGTCATGCAAAAGGCGCCGGAGCCGGCGACCAAAGCCGCGGACGTGCCTGCAGGCACAGCACCGGCGACGCAGCCGGCGGCCCCAGCGCCGGCCAAGGATTCGTCCTCCAAGGCGGCAGACGTACCGAAATGACAGACCAGAAGTCAGAAATCAGATGACCTGACTTCTGACCCACGACACGCCGACGTGGTGAAATTGGTAGACACGCTGTCTTGAGGGGGCAGTGGCGTAAGCCGTGGGAGTTCGAGTCTCCCCGTCGGCACCAAAGGTAACAAGGGTGCGTCGAACGCGCCCCGGGGCGGCAGGAGGGCAGTGGGAGGCCGCGCTTAGCGTGGCCTGGCAACGATTGACGAGGGTTGGCTTCATCCGATCATGCTGCAACTGTACTTTCCGGTCCTGCTCTTCATCCTCGTCGGCATCGGCCTCGGCCTGATCATGCTGGCGCTCGGCTCGCTGGTGTCCCCGAGCCACCCCGACCCCGAGAAACTGTCCCCCTACGAATGCGGCTTCGAGGCTTTCGAGGACGCGCGGATGAAGTTCGACGTCCGCTATTACCTGATCGCGATCCTGTTCATTCTCTTCGACCTCGAAATCGCGTTCCTGTTTCCGTGGGCGGTCGTGCTGCCCGAGATCGGCGTCTTCGGTTTCTGGTCGATGATGATCTTCCTGGCCATCTTGATCGTGGGCTTCATCTACGAATGGAAAAAAGGAGCGCTCGAGTGGGAATAGCGGCGCGAGCCTCCCGGCGTCGCCAGTCGCCCGCGCGCGCAGCGCGGGGATCGACGGGGAATTGCGAGTCGATGCTAGCGGCCGACATGCAGCGGTCACTTCACGTTAACGCACCATGGAGGCCGCGGGTGCGAGCTTTAGGCGTATCGAATGGCTATTGAAGGCATTCTGGAAAAGGGCTACGCGACCACGACGCTCGATGCGTTGATCAATTGGTCGCGCAACGGCTCGATGTGGCCGATGACGTTCGGATTGGCGTGCTGCGCGGTCGAGATGATGCATGCCGGCGCCGCTCGCTACGATCTCGACCGCTTCGGCGTGGTCTTTCGGCCGAGCCCGCGCCAGTCCGACGTGATGATCGTTGCCGGGACGCTGTGCAACAAGATGGCACCGGCGCTGCGCAAGGTCTACGATCAGATGGCCGAGCCGCGGTGGGTGATTTCCATGGGCTCGTGCGCCAATGGAGGCGGCTACTATCACTATTCGTACTCCGTCGTGCGTGGCTGCGATCGCATCGTTCCGGTGGACATCTACGTTCCGGGTTGCCCGCCGACGGCGGAAGCGCTGCTCTACGGCATCCTGCAGCTTCAAAACAAGATCTGGCGCACCAACACCATCGCGCGCTGATGAAAACGGAGACCATCGCGGCGTCGCTCACCGCCGCGTTCGGCGCGCGGCTTGGCGGCGTTACCGTCGCGCTGAACGAGCTTACCGCGGTGGTCCATGCCGCGGACCTGGTCGATACCATGCGCGGACTGCGCGATCGGCCCGAGCTCTCTTTCGAGATGCTGATCGACCTTTGCGGCGTCGACTATTCCGCATACGGCGGCGAGAAAGCCGACATCCTTTATTCGAGCTCCGATGCCACGCCACCGGAACCCATCGTACGACCGCACCCCAACCGATTTGCGGTCGTCTACCACCTGCTGTCGCTGACCCATAACACGCGCCTGCGCGTGCGCAGCTTTGCCGTGGACGACGATTTTCCGGTCCTGCCGTCGGTGATCGACGTGTGGCCGGGCGCCAACTGGTATGAGCGCGAAGCTTTCGATTTCTACGGGATCATGTTCGCGGGACATCCGGACCTGCGGCGGATCCTGACTGACTATGGCTTCGTCGGGCATCCCTTCCGGAAGGATTTTCCGCTGTCGGGGCATGTCGAGATGCGCTACGACCCGGAACAGGGCCGCGTCATTTACCAGCCGGTGACCATCGAGCCGCGCGAGGTGACGCCGCGAATCATCCGCGAGGAGAACTTTGCCGAGAGCGAAGGCTTCCGCAAGGGTTGATCATGGCCGAAATCCGCAACTACACGATGAACTTCGGCCCCCAGCACCCGGCGGCGCACGGCGTCTTGCGCCTGGTGCTGGAGCTTGACGGCGAGGTGATCCAGCGCGCGGACCCGCACATCGGCTTGCTGCATCGGGCGACCGAGAAGCTGGCCGAATACAAGACCTACCTGCAGTCGCTGCCATACATGGATCGGCTGGACTACGTATCGATGATGTCCAACGAGCACGCCTATTGTCTCGCCATCGAGAAGCTGCTCGGCATCGAAGTTCCCATCCGCGCGCAATACATACGCGTGATGTTCGACGAGATCACGCGCATTCTGAATCACCTGCTCTGGCTCGGCGCGCACTCGCTGGACGTCGGCGCGATGACCACGTTCCTGTATTGCTTCCGCGAGCGTGAAGACCTGATGGATGTGTACGAGGCGGTATCGGGCGCTCGCCTGCACGCCGCCTACTACCGGCCGGGCGGCGTCTACCGCGATCTGCCCGAGCGCATGCCGCAGTATCAGGTGTCGAAGATCCACAATGCCAAGGCGATTGCGCGCATGAACGAGAACCGCCGCGGCAGCGTGCTCGATTTCATCGAGGATTTCACTCGACGCTTTCCCGGATACGTCGATCAATACGAGACCCTGCTGACCGAGAACCGCATCTGGAAGCAGCGCACCGTCGGCATCGGCGTGGTCACTTCGGAGCGCGCGGTGGCGCTGGGATTCACCGGGCCGATGCTGCGCGGCTCGGGCGTGGCGTGGGACTTGCGCAAGAAGCAGCCGTACGCGGTCTACGACCGGATGCAATTCGACATTCCGCTGGGAACCACCGGCGACTGCTACGACCGCTATCTGGTTCGCGTGCAGGAGATGCGCGAGGCGAACAAGATCATCAAGCAATGCATCGCCTGGCTGCGCACCAATCCCGGTCCGGTCATCACCGCGAGCCACAAGATTGCGCCTCCTTCACGCGAGGAAATGAAAGCCAACATGGAGGAGCTTATCCATCACTTCAAGCTCTTCACCGAAGGCATCCACGTTCCACCCGGCGAAGCGTACGCCGCGGTCGAGCACCCGAAGGGCGAGTTCGGCATCTACATCATTTCCGATGGAGCGAACAAGCCCTATCGGTTGAAGATTCGGGCGGCGGGGTTTCCGCATCTTGCGGCGCTCGACGAAATGTCTCGCGGGCACATGATCGCCGACGTTGTCGCAATCATCGGCACCCAGGACATCGTTTTCGGGGAGATCGACCGGTGAGCGCAATCGATTCCAGGGTCATCAACATCGATGAATTGAAGCTCGAGCATTTCTCGAAGGGCGACAAGTTCCAGTGCGATGCCGTGCGCATCGGCCCGCTTCTCGGCGCGAAGGACCTCGGCTATTCATACGATGTCGTACCGCCGGGCAAGCGCTCCTGCCCCTTCCACAGCCACCGCGGCGAGGAGGAGATGTTCTTCATCGTAAAGGGCACAGGAACGCTGCGCTACGGCGAGGAGACCCGAAAGATCCGGGCCGGCGACGTGATCTGCTGCCCGATCGGCGGCCCGGAAACGGCGCACCAGATCGTCAACGACTCCGACGCCGAGCTCGCCTACCTTTCGGTCAGCACCATGGCGCCTGCGGAAGTCTGCGAATACCCGGATTCGAAAAAGGTCGGCGCTTTCGGAGGCGGCCTGCGGCACATGACGCGCACCGATCACCACGTGGATTACTGGACCGACGAGGTATGAACCAGCGCTTGCTTGATTTCGTCGCAGCGTGTGCCGCGCAGTCCGCACCGGATCGCAGGTCAACCGATTGATCATGCTGAGCTCAGACGCCCTCAAACGCATCGATCGCGAGATTGCGAAGTATCCGCCGGAGCATCGCCAGTCGGCGGTCATTGCGGCGCTCGCTATCGCGCAGGACGAGCACGCATGGCTGTCCGCGGAGACGATGGATTTCGTTGCCCACTACCTCGGCATGCCGCCGATCGCGGTCTACGAAGTGGCGACTTTCTACGAAATGTTCGACACCGAGCCGACGGGGAAATACAAACTCACGATCTGCACGAATCTTCCCTGCGCGCTCTCGAGCGCAGCCCAGGCGGCCGCGCACCTAAAGCAGAAGCTTGGCATCGGCTTCGGCGAAACGACCGCCGATGGCCTGTTCACGCTCAAGGAAGGCGAGTGCTTCGGGGCCTGCGGCGACGCGCCGGTGGTGCTGGTCAACAACAAGCGCATGTGCAGCTGGATGAAGCCGGAACAGCTCGACGGCTTGATCGCCGAGCTTTCCGCTGAGGTGAAGCGGTGAACGCGCCGTCCGAATTTCTGGATTACGGACCCGACGCGCTGATCCTCGCCGGCCTCAATGGCCGCAACTGGAGGCTTAACGATTACGTCGCGCGCGGCGGCTACGAGGCGCTGAAAAAGATCCTCGCCGAAAAAATCACCCCCGCGAACGTAATCGCGGAAGTTAAAAAATCCGGGTTGCGCGGGCGTGGCGGCGCAGGCTTCCCGACCGGCCTCAAGTGGAGTTTCATGCCGCAGCAATACGGCGGCGACAAGTATCTGGTGTGCAACTCCGACGAGGGCGAGCCCGGAACCTTCAAGGATCGCGACATCCTGCGTTACAACCCGCATATCCTGATCGAGGGCATGGCCATCGCCGCTTACGCGATGGGCTGCAAGCGCGGCTACAACTACGTCCATGGCGAAATCTGGGACGCGTACGAGCGCTGCGAAGAAGCGCTCGAGGAGGCCTACCAGGCGGGATTGCTCGGCGACAATATTCTCGGCAGCGGCTTCAGCTTCCATTTGTACAACTGCCACGGCTACGGCGCCTACATTTGCGGCGAGGAGACGGCGCTGCTGGAATCGCTCGAAGGTAAGAAGGGCATGCCGCGCTTCAAGCCGCCTTTCCCGGCGAGCGTCGGCATGTACGGGAAGCCAACCACGATCAACAACACCGAGACCTTCGCTGCCGTCCCGTGGATCATTCGCAAAGGAGGAGAAGCGTTTCTGAATCTGGGCCGTCCCAACAACGGCGGCACCAAGATCTTTTCGGTCACCGGCGACGTCGAGCGGCCGGGCAACTTCGAGGTCAAGCTGGGTCTTCCGTTTGCGTCGCTCCTCGACATGGCGGGCGGCATGCGTGGTGGACGCAAGCTCAAGGCGTGCATTCCCGGCGGCTCGTCGATGCCGGTGCTACCCGCTGACATCATGATGGCGACCGACATGGATTACGACTCGATTGCCAAAGCCGGATCGATGCTCGGATCGGGGGCGGTGATCATCATGGACGAGACGCGCTGCATGGTGCGATCGCTCTTACGGCTGTCGTATTTCTATTTCGAGGAGTCCTGCGGTCAGTGCACGCCATGCCGCGAGGGGACCGGATGGCTGTGGCGCGTGGTCGACCGCATCGAGCACGGGCAAGGCAGGAACGAAGACCTCGACTTGCTGATCTCCGTGTCCGACAACATCGCCGGCCGCACCATATGCGCGCTGGGCGACGCCGCCGCGCTGCCGGTCAAGAGCTTCATCAAGCATTTTCGCGACGAGTTCCAGTATCACATCGATCACAAGCAGTGTCTGGTTCCCAGCTATGTCTGAGACCAAAATGTTGAATCTGGAAGTCGACGGCACGGCGGTCGCGGTGGCCAACGGCTGCACCGTGATGGACGCCGCGCACAAGCTCGGCATCTACGTGCCGCATTTCTGCTGGCACAAGAAGCTGACCATCGCCGCCAATTGCCGGATGTGCCTGGTGCAGGTCGAGAAAGCGCCCAAGCCCTTGCCCGCCTGCGCCACCCCGGCGACGGAGGGCATGAAAGTCTGGACCCATTCCGACCCGGCGGTGATCGCTCAAAAAGGGGTGATGGAATTCCTGCTCATCAATCATCCTCTGGACTGCCCGATTTGCGACCAGGGCGGCGAATGCCAGCTGCAGGATCTCGCCGTTGGCTACGGCGCGTCGAGCTCGCGCTACACCGAAGCGAAGCGGGTGGTGTTCAACAAGAACCTGGGTCCGTTGATCGCCACCGACATGACCCGCTGCATCCACTGCACGCGCTGCGTGCGCTTCGGTCAGGAAATCGCGGGCGTCATGGAGCTCGGTCTCGCGCATCGCGGCGAGCACGTCGAGATCCTGACCTTCGTCGGCAATACCGTCGACTCGGAACTGTCCGGCAACATGATCGATCTGTGTCCCGTCGGCGCACTGACGTCGAAGCCCTTCCGATACCTGGCGCGGACCTGGGAGCTCGCCCGCCGCCGGTCGATCGCGCCGCACGACGGCCTCGGCAGCAACCTGATCGTGCAGGTCAAGAACGATCGCGTCATGCGCGTGGTTCCGCAGGAAAACGAGGCGATCAACGACTGCTGGCTTTCCGATCGCGACCGATTTTCGTATGAGGGTCTCAACGCCGAAAGCCGCCTGTCGAAGCCGATGGTCAAGCGCGAGGGCTCGTGGCGCGAGACGGACTGGCAGACCGCGCTTGAATACGTAGTGAGCGGAGTCCAGCGCGTGCGTGAGCAGCATGGAGGCGCGGGCATCGGCGCGCTTCTCTCGCCGCAGTCGACGCTCGAGGAGCTGTATCTCGCGCAGAAGCTGACACGGGGCTTGGGCAGCG
>DATNNK010000384.1:0-7113 GCA_035601875.1 Casimicrobiaceae bacterium
CGGCCTCAATGTCACGCAGCGCGTCGCCGGCACGGCGGCCAGTCGCTGGTTACCTATCGTCGGCGCAGCGGCGGTCGCGGGCTATGCTTATTTCGATACCATGCAAGTGGCGAAAACGGCGATCAAGCTGCTTGAGACGCCGATGCTTGCCGCGCCGGCGTAAGTCGCTCATCGGGCGGGCGCTGTGAAAATCTGCGCCTGTTGCGGCGCACACATGACGCCCGCGCACAGCGCATCCGGCATGCCGAGCTAGCGGCCGAGAATCCGCCCCAAGGCTTTTCCGATCGGCTCTGGCGTTTTCGAGGGGGAAGATGGATTTGCCTGCCCCGTCGGAGCGGGTACCGTGCCGCCCTGCCCCAAGGCCGTCCGACAAGGGCCCGGCCCACCGCGGGTAGCGGCAGACAGCAGCGATTCCCCGACGATGGACAAGCCTCCCGAGTAAATCGCCGCACCAATTTTGGCAGCGGCGGTCGCGGACCCCACCGCATCGATGCGGACAGCAGGCGATCGGAACGGTCCCTGAAAACGGACCAGGCTGGCGACTTGCGGAATGTCGATCGAAATGCCCTGGCGAATCTGCGGTTTGATCGCCAGATCCAGCGTTTCCTCCCGAAAATTCAGCGTGCCGCTGACCGACGCCCCGAATTTTTTGGTCTCCAGCGCGATGCTGCGATCGATCTGTGCGATGCCGTCTTTCAGCGGCAACCTGCCGACTGCGCATTCGAGCTCGGTCGACGGGTCGACCCTGTGAAATGGGTTTACCGCGTCGGCCAGGCGATTCAGCGGCGATTCAAGATCCAATTTGGTGTGGACGAGCGTCGCCGGGCCGACAACCACCGTCGCGGTGCCGTTCATCCCATGAGCCCACTGACGCGCCGACTCGCCGTGTGCGGAAATAGCGAGTGTCACCTCGGTCTGGCCGCCGCGCACTTCGCGCTTGACGCCGAACATCGCGAGCAGCGCACCAAGGTCGAGGCCCTTGGCTTCGAGATGAAGTGTTAATGCAGGATCGTGCGCCTTCGCGGCGTCGATCGAAAGTCGTCCCCGCGCGGTGCCGCCGAACGCCGACGCTTGCAGCGCCGGTGCGTCGAGCCTTCCGTTGCGCAGGGTGAATTGAACGCGAACATTTTCCAGCCGCCGGTCCTCCGGCAGCAACAGCGTGTCGATGCTCACGTCGCCGTCAGCGTCTGACAATTGCAGCGCTCCGAAATCGAGTGCCTCGTCGCTGAACACGAATTTTTCATGCGCCACCGCGCCTTTGGCACCTGCGAGCTTCCGCGCGAGCGGCAAGTCGGTCCATGCAAATGTCGTCGCCGCGAGTTTGAACGTTAGCATCGAACGCGGCTTACTCGACGTCAGCGCGAGCTGGCCCTTGACGGTGCCGTGGTCGGTGCCGATCTGAAGCTCGTCGAAACTAACCGTGTGGTCCTCGACCCGCATTTTGGTTGTGACCGATGCCGACTGGCCGTTGACCTCGCCTTTGAGGCTGACGGGGTACGGCCAGCGTCGCTGGGCCAACGCCTGCAGCGGCCCCAAGTCGCCTTCCATCGCGACTGCGATGTCGCCGATCGTGCCGCGAAAGCGAGCGCTGACCGGAGATTCCGCATCGCGCGCATGAAGCGACAGCGTATCGATGGCGATAGTGGTGGTCTTGCCCGATTCGCCGTCGCGAAAGCTCAGCGTGCCATGATCGACAGCGAGATCGCCAACGGCGAATGCGTTAAAGTCCCCGGTCGGCGATGGGGTTGCGCCACCGCCGCCGGGGGTGGAGAACTCCCAGTTGCCCTTACCTCCGGCATCCGTTTCCAGAGCGATGACCGGATCGATAAGCTTGAAACGCACGATTTCGAAGCGGCGCTGCAGAAGCGGCAACAGCTTGACTTGGGCCTCGACGCGCTTGGCGGTCAGCATCTGCGGTGACTTGCCCCATTCAGCATTGCTCAAGCTCACATCGTCGATCAGCAGCTCAGGTTCCAGCGAAAGCTTGAAGTCGATACCACCGCGGATGACCAGATCTCGTCCGGTGGCATCCTTGACGCGCTTTTGAATGGGCGCGATGAAATCGTTGACGTCGATCGTCCGGACCGCGATCGCAACCGCGACGATCAGCAAAACGAGCAGACCGCCGATGGCGGCGAGGATTCGCCAGAACAGGCGCATGCGCAGATTGTAGCGCTGTGAGCAGCGAGCTAGGTCCCGTTCGCGAAGCGAATGGGGTGCGAGCGACCGCCAATCAGCGCTGGCCGGCGACGCAAGACCTTGCTCTTAGGAATGGCGCGCTAGGAGCCGGCGCTGTGAGCAGCGAGCTAGGTGCCGCTGCGAGAGAGCCGGCGCGGACCAGGCGGTGCGGCTGTTACGACCGTCGCCGGGTCCCGACAGTTTCGCGCGACGAAGTTGCGTCAGCGCAAAGAAGCGTTGAACTTCTCCAGTGCCGCGGCGCCGGGAATCAGTTCCTTCTCACGCAGTTCGCTCAACGGGGTGTCGACGGTGTTCAGCGACGCGTGCATGTCGCCTGCGTCGCTGTTCAGATACAAAAGGCCGGTGACGACCTCGCCCGCAGCGTGGCGCCGCTGAAGGAAGTTCATCGCTGAGATCCGGTCGCTCGCGTCGAAGTCATCGTGCAGCTTGCGCAGGCGCAGCACCGAGCCGTCATGCTGCATGACTTCGCGCACGCTGCCAGGAGCGTATTCGGCGGTGATTTCAGTCCGCTGTGGCATGAAGTCCAGCCGGTTCACCGCCTCATTATGCTCGCGCACGAAATCGTAGCTCTTGGTCGAGCCGGGATGGTTGTTGAACGCAACGCAAGGGCTCACGACGTCGATGAACGCCGCGCCGCGATGACTCACGGCGGCCTTGATCAGCGGCACCAGCTGGGTCTTGTCGCCGGAGAAGCTTCTCGCGACCAGCGTCGCGCCGAGCTGCAGGGCAAGCATCACCATGTCGATTGGGGCGTCGTTATTGATAGCCCCGCGTTTGGCCTTGGACCCTTTGTCTGCCGTCGCCGAGAATTGGCCTTTGGTCAGGCCATAAACGCCGTTGTTCTCGACGATATAGACCATGTTGACGCCGCGTCGCATCGAATGGGCGAACTGCCCGAGGCCGATCGACGCCGAGTCTCCGTCACCCGAAACGCCAAGATAGATCAGCTCGCGATTGGCGAGATTGGCGCCGGTCAGGACCGACGGCATGCGTCCATGCACACTGTTGAAACCGTGCGAGTTGCCCAGAAAATACGTCGGAGTCTTGGATGAGCAGCCGATGCCGGAAAGCTTCGCCACGCGATGCGGCGCAATGTCGAGCTCGAAGAACGCCTGGATGATCGCGCTCGAGATCGAATCGTGCCCGCAACCCGCGCACAAGGTCGAAACGGTTCCCTCGTAATCGCGATGCGTGAACCCCAGCTTGTTCTTCGGAAGCTCGGGATGGTGCAGCTTGGGCTTGGCGAGATAGGTCATAGTGTCCTCACGGCGCCACCTTGCGCAACGGAGTGACGTTGAACATCGCCAGCTTGTCGCCGATTTCGCCGATGATGAAGCGGGCGGTGATCGGCGTGCCGTCATAGTGCAGCATCGGCATCAGCTTCGCCGGGTCGACCACCAGCTCATTGACCAGCAGCGAACGCAACTGCGCGTCGCGGTTTTGCTCGATGACGAACACCTGCTCGTGCGCCGCGATGAAATCCGCCACGGCATCGTGAAACGGAAACGCCCGCACGCGAAGCGTGTCGACGTGGATCCCCTGCGCGGCAAGCGTCGCCAGCGTCTCGTCCATTGCCGGACCCGTGGACCCGTAGTAGATGGCGCCGAAGCGTGTTGCCTGACCTGCGCTTCGCACCACCGGTGCCGGAACGTATTGCTTCGCCGTCTCGAACTTGCGCAGCAGGCGCTGCATATTGTCGACATAGGTCGCGCCGTCCTCGCTATAGCGCGCATATCGATCCTTGGTCGTGCCGCGGGTGAAATACGATCCGCGTTTGGGGTGCGTTCCGGGATGGGTCCGGTAGGGAATGCCGTCGCCGTCCACGTCGAGGTAGCGGCCGAAGTCTTTTCCCGCCTCCAGCATCTCGTAGGTCATCACCTTGCCGCGATCGTGCGAACGCTTGTCGTTCCAGGACAGCGGTTCGCACAGCCAGTCCTGCATGCCGATGTCCAGATCGAGCATCACGAAGATCGGCGTCTGCAAGCGGTCGGCGAGGTCGAAAGACAACGCGGAGAAATCGAAGGCTTCCTTCGGATCCTCCGGAAACAAGAGCACGTGCTTGGTGTCGCCGTGCGATGCGTATGCGCACGACAGGACGTCTGCCTGCTGCGTACGCGTCGGCATGCCGGTCGACGGGCCGCCTCGCTGGACGTCGAACAGCACCGCCGGGACCTCCGCGAAATAGGCAAGGCCGATGAACTCCTGCATCAACGAGATCCCCGGGCCCGACGTGCACGTAAAGGAGCGTGCGCCGTTCCATGCCGCGCCGATCACGATGCCGATCGAGGCGAGCTCGTCTTCGGCCTGGATGATGGCGTAGCGGGCCTTGCCAGTCGCGGCGTCGGTGCGAAATTTGCGGCAATGGCGCGTGAATGCCTCCGCCAGCGACGAGGACGGCGTAATCGGATACCACGCCGCGACCGTCGCACCGCCATAGACGCATCCGAGAGCGGCCGCGCTGTTGCCCTCGATGAAGATCCGCTCGCCGACGGCGTTGGCGCGCTTGACCCGGATCCCCAGCGGATAATCGAGATTGTTTTCGGCGTAGACGCGTCCCATGTGCATTGCGTGCACGTTGGGCTTGAGCAGCGCCTCCTTGCCCTTGTATTGCTCGCCGATCAGCTCCGCGATTTCTTCCGGATCGATATCGAGCAACGCGGAAAGCGCCCCGACGTAGATGATGTTCTTGAACAGCTGGCGCTGGCGCGAGTCGGTGTACTCCCGGTTGCAGATTTCCGTCAGCGGAACGCCGACGACGGTGATGTCGTCGCGGAACTTCGACGCCGGCAGCGGCTTGGTCGAGTCGTAGAACAGATATCCGCCGGGCTCGATTTCCTTCAGGTCCTGATCCCAGGTCTGAGGGTTCATCGCCACCATGAGGTCGACGCCGCCGCGCCGGCCGCGCCACCCCGCTTCGCTGATCCGCACCTCGAACCAGGTGGGCAAGCCTTGAATATTGGACGGAAAGATGTTTCGCGGCGCCACGGGGACGCCCATGCGCAGAATGGCCTTGGCGAAGAGCAGGTTCGCCGACGCCGACCCCGAGCCGTTGACATTGGCAAACTTGACCACGAAATCGTTGACACGCTGGATCGGCGTGACGGTGGGCTTCATTCGGCCGCGTCTCCTAATTGGGTTGCAGGCTGAATCGCGCGCCGTATCCGCGAGACCGCCGGACCGGAGCGGCATCGATGGTCGGCATGCCGGAGGTCGAGGTAGAACTTTTGCATGTCCCAGGCGCCCGTCGGACAGCGCTCCGCGCAAAGGCCACAGTGCAGGCACACATCCTCGTCCTTGGCCATGATACGGCCGGTCTTGAGCCCGCCGGCTATGTAGAGATCCTGCGTCAGATTGCGCGATGGCGCGTTCAATCGCGTCCTCAAGTCGGTTTCATCGCCGTCGCCGGTGAAGGTGATGCAATCCATCGGACAGATGTCCACACAGGCGTCGCATTCGATGCAAAGCTTCGGCGCGAACACCGTCTGCACATCGCAATTGAGACAGCGCTGCGCTTCCGCAAAGGCCTGCGCTGCGTCAAAGCCGAGCTCGACCTCGACCTTGATGTTCTTGAGCGCGATGGAGACATCCTTGAGCGGAACCTTGTAGCGCTGATCGTTGGAGACGTCGTTGTCGTAGCTCCATTCGTGGATGCCCATCTTCTGCGACATCAGGTTCACCAGCGGCGGAGGTCTCTTGAACAGGTCCTCGCCCTGGCAGAGATTGTCGATGGAAATGGCGGCGTCGTGACCGTGCGCCACTGCCCAGATGATGTTCTTGGGGCCAAACGCCGCGTCACCGCCGAAAAAGACTTTAGGCTGCGTCGATTGCAGCGTGATCTTGTCGACAATGGGAAGTCCCGACTTGTCGAACTCGACGCCCGCGTCGCGCTCGATCCAGGGAAACGCATTCTCCTGTCCGACCGCGATGAGCACGTCGTCGCAGGCGAAATGAATTTCAGGCTCGCCGGTGGGCAGCAGCTGGCGGCGGCCTTGTTCGTCCTTGCTCGCGGCGACTTTTTCGAACATTACGCCGGTAAGACGTCCGTCTTCGTGCGTGAACGACTTCGGCACGTGGTAGTTGATGATCGGAATGCCTTCGTGCATGGCATCCTCTTTTTCCCACGGCGAGGCTTTCATCTCGTCGAAGCCCGAGCGTACGATGACCTTGACGTCGTCTCCGCCCAGACGACGCGAGCTGCGGCAACAGTCCATGGCGGTATTGCCACCGCCAAGGACGATCACCCGTTTGCCGATCTTGTCGACGTGACCGAAGGACACGCTCGACAGCCAGTCGATGCCGATGTGAATATTCTTCGCCGCTTCCTTGCGGCCGGGGATGCCCAGGTCGCGCCCACGCGGCGCGCCGCTGCCAACCATTACCGCGTCGTAGCCCTCACCGAGCAATGCGGCGAGACTGTCGACGCGCGTGCCGCCCCGGAACTCGATGCCCATATCGAGGATGTAGCCAACCTCCTCGTCGATCACCGTTTCCGGAAGTCGAAACTTCGGAATCTGGCTGCGGATCATCCCGCCCGCTTGCGCGTCGCCATCGTAGATCGTGCATTGATATCCGAGCGGTGCCAGGTCGCGTGCCGCCGTGAGCGAGGCGGGGCCGGCGCCGACGAATGCGATCCGCTTGCCGTTCTTGCGAAGGGCCCGCTTCGGTAGGCGGTGGCGGATGTCGTCCTTCTTGTCGGCGGCGACGCGCTTCAAGCGGCAAATCGCTACCAGTTCGGGTTTGACGTCCCCGCCTTCGCCCTCCTCCACGCGCCCACGGCGACATGCAGGCTCACACGGCCGGTCACAAGTGCGGCCGAGAATTCCGGGAAAGACATTGGACTGCCAGTTGATCATGTAGGCGTCGCTGTAACGCCCGGCGGCGATCAACCGAATGTATTCGGGAACAGGAGTATGG